>DASXUF010000106.1 GCA_036504975.1 Candidatus Binatia bacterium
AAGGACCCGCTGGATAAAACATAAACCGGCGGGAGGGGACGAGAAGCTCGGATGAGGTCATAGTAAGCGATGAGCTGGCGGGGCAACATAACCCGCTGGGGAGCCAAGGACCTCTGGACTGGATGGTCTATGTAAGAAAGAGGGAGTTCCGCTTGGACGAAAGTCCCGCTACGGAAGGAGGCTCTCTTTGGAGACAGCGACTTTAGCTGCGTATAAATCCGGGGTGATTGAGTGTATGCGGGTCTGACGCTTAAGCTTGGCATTTTGGATGAAGGTCGCGGTTGAATTCCAGTTTGAAGCCGTACTGGGGAAAATCCGCCGTACGGAATTTTAGAGAGGGAGGAGGAAACACGCCTGTTCCTGTATGGGTTCATGTGGTGCGCCTCCTCCCTACTCGACGGTTGAACTCCTCTCACCACGACGCTGAAACAGTCAGCAACGTTCATTAGGTCTTAGCCGCGTCGCCATCCAGATCGAATGTCGCAATGACCGGCGCGTGGTCGCTGGTGCCGAATTCTCGGTACACCGCGCACTGAACGGCCTTTGCTGCCAAGGACTCGCTCGCCAACACATAATCGAGACGCCATCCGATATTGCGCTGGCGCATGTTGCGCCACGGCGCCCACCAGGTGAAAAGCTCGTCGTTGTTCGGATCGAGCTTGCGCCCGACGTCAACGAGCCCGCGCGCGATTATTTGCGCGAACATCTCCCTCTCTTCCGGCCGCTGCCCGACTACTTTTGGATTTCGCTCCTTCGGATGGACATCCCGCTCTGTCAGCGTGATGTTGATGTCGCCGCAGATAACGATTCGCGCGCCGGTCGCGTGAACCTCGGCGACGTACTGTTCCATCTCACCGAGGAATTTCATTTTAGCGGGGAAATCCTTGCCACCGTTCGGAACGTAGACCGAGGCCAGGATGAGGTCGCCGGACTGCGCGGTAACGATCCGGCTCTCAAAATCGAAGGGAGGATGAAAAAAGCGCGGCTCCTCGAGAAACGAGTCGCGCCGGATGTGGAGGCCGACGCCGGAGTAGGCCCGCTCGCCGTGCCAGTAGCAGCGGTATCCTTGCAGCTCGCAAATCGACGGCGGCACTTGCGCCAGCGGCGCTTTAAGCTCCTGCAGGCACACGACATCGGGCCGCTCGCGCTCGATCCATTCGCGGAACTGCGCCTCGCGCGCGCGGATGCCGTTGACGTTCCAGGTGGCGATTTTAAGCGGTGGCATCGGTCTTTAACTGTTCCGGCTCAAGAAAAGTATAACAACCTTCATAAGAACTCAAAGACGCGAGTACAGATCCATTTTGCGCTTGCTTTTGTCGAGCGACTTCCGTTATGCTCCTCCGGTATTTACCTGATACGGGAAAGGGCAAGATGAAAGATTTATTGGAAGGCTATCTACTTTGCATTTGGGACTCGGATGCGGTGCGGCGGCAGACGAGCCAATGGAAAAGGAACTTGTTGCTTTTCATGAGCGGGGTCTGCCTGGAGATCGCGGCGATACCGTATCTAGCCGCCTGGCTTGGGTATGAAGCCGCCTGGCCCTCGTGGCTTCTCACGCTCGTCTTCCTGCCCTTCGGACTTGTCGGCCTGTACGCGACTAAATTCGGCAACGAGCGCTTCGTCGAGTCCCTGTTGATTATGCCGAAGCTTGGCCGTAAGGCGTAACCTTCCAAACGACCGGTCAACCACAGAGAACGCAAAGGCCGCATAGGGTCTTTCTTCCGTATATGCGTTCTTTGCGGTCCTGGTGCTGAATTTCAAGAAAGGCGCGAACGATGGCAAATGAAACGCCGCCTCAGTCATTTTCCGATGAAGTGCAGATCTTCGACGTCGCCGAATCGGTGCTCAAGAGAGACCACATCAGCGGCAGGGTGGACATGGCCAAGTCGCCGAACAGCTTCGTCGCCGTATTTCAGACCAAGCCGCGCGGCGGCGAAGCGCATATCCATCAGCATCCCGATTCCGACCAGATTCTTTTTCTGTTGAAGGGCGAGCTGACGCTCGAAAGCCTGTCGGGAAAATATTCCCTCAAGCCCAACCAGGGAGTCATGATCCCGGCCGGTGTCCATTACGGTTTCATCAACACCAGCGATCAGGACGCAATTTTTCTTTCGATGCGGACCGAATCGACTGGCGGCCGGCGGGTAGCCCACGTCGCCAACGTGCCGTCGGATGTTTTACTCCGTGTTCCGGCGAGCGCCATCACCGCCAACGGTCTCGGCCGCCATATTTACGTCTATGCGCTCGACCGCACGGCGTTCGGCGTCTCGGCGATCTTGCTCGAGGAATGGAACAAGGCCTCGCTCCTGAGAATGAACTGCTCTTATGGGCGTGAGGGAGATTGGGTCACGGCCAATCTGCCGCAGCGCCTCGTGCAGTGGTACAAGATCGACGGATTGAAAGAAGGGGATTACAATTTGCTTCCGGTCGGCGACGGCGCGCGGGTCCGCGTTGATCTCTCGCCGCTGATCCAAAAATCCTGACTTTATTATTCATCACTTTGTGTTCTATGCGTTCTTTGCGGCCGGTCCGGTGTTAACCGCAAAGTACGCAAAGGCCGCATAGTTTAGCGGGGGAGAGTGTTAACGGTCTTATCTCGCCTGGCTAATGCCCCTGGAGATCAACGCCCGGCCGGAAAAAGTAAAGACGGTAAGAAATAGAATCAGCAGCACGCCCAAAGCGGCGGCCGCCGCCTGATTGGCGTCCTCGTCCCAAAATTGCCACAGCATCACCGCCATGGTCCGGTTCTCCCGGCTCGACAGCAGGAGCGGAATCGAGAAGGAGCGGACCGCGTGGGCCGCGACCCAAATCCAGGCCGAGACAAACGCCGGCCGTATGAGCGGCAGCGTGATCTGAAGCAGGATTCTCAGCCGGCTCGCGCCGCTGGCTTCTCCCGCTTCTTCCAATTCTTTGTGAATTTGCGTGATCGCCGCGTTGGTCGTCCGGGTCGAGAAGGCGAGATATTGGGTGACGAGCGCGAGCGAGACGATCCACACCGTGCCGTAAATCCCCAGGTAGCGGAACGGCGGCTGAAGATAGAGCAGGATGAACGACAGCGCGACGACGATGCCCGGCACCGCGTGCGAGGCGAACGTCAGCGTATCGAGGGCGAACCGCCCTCTGATCCGGCTCCGCACCACGAGCCACGAGATGCAAAACGACAGCGCGACGGTGGCCGTGGCCGTGACGACGGTGATCAGCACCGTATTCCATGCGGCGCGAAAAACCCCCGGCGATTGCAAGACCAATTTATAATTATACAAGCTCGCCAGCGAAAGGGCTTCGGCCGAAGGCGGACGATAGCTCGGCAGGAGGGAGGTCCAGATCAAAACCGCCAGCGGGAGAAGAACCGTGGCGAAGAAATAAATAAAAAACAAAGCGAGCGCCGGGTAGCGCCATGCGCCCAGATCGATGACCCGCGGCCGGTAGCCTTTGCCCGTTACGGTGGAAAAGCGCTCGGTCTGAGCCAGAACGGCGCGTTGATAAAGGTAAGACAGGAAAATCGCCACGAGAAAATAGCTGCCGGCGAAAGAAGCTCCGAGGCCGAAATTGGGGACCGGCTCGCGCGTCGAGATGTAAATCATCGTGCTGTAGACGTAGACGCCGCCCGGAAGTCCCACGACCAGCGGCGCTTCGAAGGATTCCATCGATGAAGTGAACTCGTAGATGACCGCGGCGAGAATCGCCGGCTTCAGCACCGGCAGCGTTATCCGGCGGAGCGTCGCCGCGTTTCTCGCGCCCGACGCCCACGAGGCCTCTTCGAGCGCCGGGTCCATCATGCGAAAGGCGCCGACGACGATCAAAAATACCGTCGTCACGCCGCGGATGCCGTCGAGAAAGATCATGCCGCCGAGCGAATAGATGTTGATCGGCCCGGCGGCCAGCTCGATTCCGAACTCCGACAGCAGCCCGCGGAGAAAAACGTTCACGATCCCGCTTTGCGGCGTGAGCAGGAAAACGTAGGCGATCGAAAAGAGCAGGCCCGGCATGGCCATCGGAACGAGCAACAGGCTCCAGCACAAATTCCTGAGCGGCAGATTGGTTCGCTCCAGAAGCCAGGCGAAAAGAACCGCGATCGTCACCGTGATCGCCGTCCCCGCGCCGGCGAACCAGAGCGTGTTCAAGATCATCTTGTAGGTGAGGGCATTGGTGTACGCGACGCGATAGTTATTGAAAGTGAAAGGGCCGGGAGCGATGGGGTGTCCCGAGCGGAAGCTGCTGATGATCAACTGGCCGAGCGGAAACAGGATCAGCCAGAGAAGAATGCCGACGACCAGAATGAAAAAGAAGGTCGTCCCCGAAGGGACGCGCCATCGCGGCCGGATCATCTGACGATGGGAAGACCGGTCGCCTCGAGAATCTCTTTGAGGATCTCGTCGGCGCGGGATTGAATCTTCCAATCGTGCCAGACCACTTTCTTGCCTTTCAGCAACTTCGCCGTTTCCGTTCCGGGAACGAGCGGACTGCCGTCGAACTCAACCTCGTCGAGCGTTTTTTGCCCCTCGTCGGATAGAGACCATACGATGAAAAGCTTTCCCGCGTTGGGGCGCGATGCGCCGCGCGGCACGAAGATGACCTCTCCGGTGGGCACCGGCACGGGCTCGGGAAAGACAAAGCCCAGATGTTTGTCGCCGGCGTAGAGGAAACGTTCCTTGTAGGTGGGATAGGCGGCGCCGCAAATGATCGGGTATTCTCCGAGAGCGAGCTTGGTCATCGCCGCGGAACGAGAGCGCTCGAAGATCGTCTGGTTGGCGCCGAGCTGGCGGGCGTAAGCGAGGGTTTTTTCTTTTCCCCAGGCATCCGGCTGATAGAGCAGCTCGAGATAGTGCGGCCGGTTGTCCATCGCGATTTTCTTTTTCCATTTCGGATCGACGCAGTCCTCCCAGGTGAGCTTCTGTCCCACCTCGTCGGGGATGAGCTTCCGGTTGTAGGTGATGCCGAACAGTTGCGTCCGGTAGAGGACGCCCGCGCCGTCCGGATGAACGTGTTTGGGGTGAATTCCCAAGGAAAGCCAGTCGACCTTTTCTATGACGCTGGCTTTCAGGCTGATGGGAACCTGGGTCGCGCTGATGGCCGTTACGTCGTAAGTAACTCGTCCCGCCGCAAGCTCCGTCAGCACGCGCTCTCTTTCGCGCGATCCGCCGACGCGCTCATACTCGATTTTAACAGCAGGATAGCGCGCGTGGAACACATCGACGATCTTTTTGGCCGCCGGCTTTCCATTCTCCTCCCACCTCACGGTGAGGCCCACTTTTGCCCCGCCTTCTTTTTTCGCCCCTTCGATGATCTTTTGTAGCGCGGCCTTGTCCTGACTCCACGCCGAAACTGCGAAGCAAAGTATCAGGACGAATCCCCATAGGACTTTGAAGCGTCGCGCGACGAAATCGAAATTTTTCATTTGGTTCCTCTCACTTTTGCGTGCAATAAGGATGGGCCTGTCCCATCCGGCATTGCGCTCCCCCTTCGGCGAGCGCGGCCTCGAACTGTTGGTGGATCTTCGGGTCTTCGTCTTCATACTCCAGTTGAGTGCCGCCTTTCTTGATGCTCTCGCGGCGCGAGCCTTCGACCATCTTGACGAAAGGATAGCGCCAGTTGTTCCAGCGGAGCGCCAGGTAGCGCGCCCGCTCGGCGCCGGCGTTGAAATGCTGGTGCAGCCAGAGCTGCGGCGGAACGATCAGGCTTCCCGGTGCCCATTCGACGCGAGTCATTTCTCCGGTGTGCTGCGGCCAGAGAAGGGAATAGCCGCGCCCGGTCAAGATGAGCACGTGGGCGCCCGGCCCGTGAAAGTGAGCCTTCTTGTAGGTGCCGACGGCAAACTCCGAGATGTGCGCCGCCATGATTTGCCCGGCGAGATCGAACTTCATGTTTCTCGCGCCGGGCCCGCGCTCGTTTTGTTCGCTTAGCTCGAGGGTATGCGTGTCGGCGACGAGGTTGATCGACAACCAGGAGCGGCCGTAAAGTTTCCCCCGGCTGCTAAAATAATCGTCGTCCATGGGATCGAAGCGGTCTTTAAACGTGAAGTCATTCTTGAAGACGAAATCCGGATTGTGAAAGAGGTTCATGATGAACGGCAGGTTGGTGACGGCCAGATATCTCGCCGGCTCCGTGCCGCTGCCGTTGAAGTGCTGGTACCAGGCGTTCAACGGGATCGCGAAGAGGCTGCCGCGCTGCCATTCGAACATTTGCTTGTTCCCGTCTCGTTGCCATACGGTCGTCGCCCCCCGGCCGCTCGCGATGTAAACCATCTCTTCGTAAAGGTGTCGCTGCGGCTTTAGCTTCTCACCCGGAGGAATCTCGCAAACGTAGGCGTCGTTCGTGCCGCCCGCGCCGTCGAGGTTGATGAATGCGCCAAGACCGCCTTTGAGACTCCACGGCGCGACCTCGACCGTTTTGATATCCGGCACGTAAAGGCCGCTGATGACGGGGATGCCCTGGACGGCCTGCCACTCTTTATAGGTATCGACCCTGGGAGCCTGGGATTGATCGAATCTTTGGACTTCGAGCGCCATGTCAGAATGGTTTACGAAATAGTTGCCGGACACTTAGTTCACCCTTCGACGGGCTCAGGGTGAACGGAGGGTTGTCTGAAAACGTTTGATTTCTCCGTTCGTGCTGAGCTTGTCGAAGCATGACACTTTTAGGGGCCCGAGCTAATTTTCTTCCAGCTCGGCCAGCGCCTCGAAGGCCGGCTCGTTACGAACGATGCGGTCGGCGGTATAGTCGTCGCCGATTTTTTTCTTGGCTTTAAGCTCGCGGATGTGGACCTCGAGACCCGCCACGCTGGTGACGATGTTTTTCGGCTCGGCCGCCCAGCTTTTCGGTATGCCGTTTTCCACGCCGCTGCCTTCGAGCGAATCGACGTTGAGCGTTTTTTTTAAAATCGCGACGGATTCCATGCCCGTCGGATCTTCGTCTTTCAGAAAACAATGCGAGCGCATCACGCCTTTGATGAAGGCCCGGACGGCGTCGGGCCGCTCGCGAAGCATCCGGCCCGTGGTCGCCATCGAGCGGACGACATAGTAGGGGAACATCGTGGAGAGATCGATCACATCGACGAGCTCGCCTCTCTTCACGAGGTCGCGGACGACGCGGCCCTGAGGCCCGTTATGATGATAGAAAAGAAAATCGCTTTTGCCTTCCTTCATCGAGGCGACTTTTTCGCGCACCCCTTCGTTGTCCACGAGAACGACATCCATGTCCTTATCCGGATCGAAGCCGAGTTTTTCGAAGACGAGGCGCATCGTCCGCTCGCCGGCGCCGAGCCGGCGGTTGGTCGTGAAGCGCCTGCCTTTCAAATCTTCCGGTCCTTTGATGGTGTCCGGCAGGGCCGCGACGCTGAAGGCGAGGCCGTTCCGGTAAGAGCCGATGATGTAGAGGTCTTCGCCGCCGGCGTTGGCCTCGACGAGCATTGCCGGGTGGGCGTCCATGCTGAAGTTGGTTTTTCCCTCGATCAGTAAGTCGATCGATCCGGTGTTGTCGCCGGCGATTTCGAGGCGGCTTTTCGTTATCGCCTTCTTGTCGAAGTAGCCGTGATACTCCGCCGTGAGCGGCGCGATCGGATGGCCGGGGTGTTTGGGGTAGAAGTGCTCTACGGAATAGACGATTTCTTGTTGCAAGGCGGCCCTTTCTTAATTCTCTTGACACGGAAACTATAGTTGAGTCGTGCAATCGCTGTCAATGCGCGCGGCTGGACTCCGCCTGCCGGATTGCATTCCATAGCTTCGGCGCCGTGAACGGCATGTCGATGTGATCGATGCCTAGCGGCGCCAGCGCGTCCATCACTGCGTTGGCGATCGCCGCCGGTGCGCCGTTGGTGGCGGCCTCGCCGACGCCCTTCACGCCCAGCGGATGGTAGGGGTTCGGCGTTACGGTTTCGCCGAGGATGAGCGGCGGCATCTGTTCCGCGTGCGGCACCGCGTAGCCGACGAGCGAGCTCGTGAGCACTTCCCCGTCGTCGCCGTAGACCATCTGCTCGCGGAACGCCTCGCCGAGCGCCTGGGCGAGGCCGCCGTGAATCTGTCCTTCCACGATCATCGGATTGATCATCACGCCGCAATCGTCGACGAGCACCAGCTTCTCGATCTTCGACTCGCCGGTGTCGCGGTCGATTTTTATGAGCGCCACGTGGCTGCCGAATCCCCAGGCTTCGCGCCGGGGGTCGAAGAAGACCGTCTCCTGTAGCCCCGGCTCGATACCTTTGATGGGCCGCCCATAGGCCGCCGCCGCGACCTGGCGCCAGGTGACTTTCTTCTCCGGCGTGCCGACCACGGCGAAACCGCCGTCGGTCTGCACGATGTCCTCGTGCGATGCCTCCAGCAGGTGCGCCGCAAAGCGGCGCGCCTTAGCGACGACGCGCTCGATCGCGATCGCCAGCGCGCCGCCGCCCATGACGGCGCTGCGGCTGCCGAACGTGCCGACGCCCTGCTGGACTGCAAAAGTATCGCCGTGCCGGACCGCGACGTGCTCCATCGAAACGCGCAATTTCTCCGCCGCGATCTGGGCGAACACGGTCTCGTGTCCCTGGCCATGCGAGCTGGAGCCCGTGAGCACGGTGATTTCGCCGGTGCGCTCGATTCTTACCGTTCCGCTTTCGAACCCGGCGCCGCCGCTTGGCTCGACGAAGGTCGAGACGCCGACGCCAACCAGCTCGCCGCGCTTCCGCGCTTCGTCGCGCTGCCGGATCAGATCGTCGTAATTGGAGAGGCGAAGCGCCTCCGCGAGTGATCTTTCGTAATCGCCCGAGTCGTACTCGACGCCGACGGCGGTTTTGTACGGAAATTGCTCGGGCCGGATGAAGTTCTTGCGGCGGATCTCCAGACGGTCGATGCCCAAATCGCGCGCCGCCTTGTCGACGAGCCGCTCGATATTCAGCACCGACTCGGGGCGTCCGGCGCCGCGATAGGGGCCGGTCGAGACGGTGTTGGTAAACACTGCGACGACTTCGACGTGGACGTTTCTGATTTGGTAGCAGCCCGGGGCCATCGCCATCATTCTCTGCGGCGGTCCGGCGGTGTTCGAGCACAGATACGCGCCGAGGTTGGCGACGACGCGGACTTTGAGTCCCGTCATCGTGCCGTCGCGCTTCAGCGCCAGCTCTGAGGTCATAGCCTGGTCGCGGCCTTGAATCACGGTGACGAAATCGTCGCTGCGCGTAGCCGCCCACTTGACCGGCCGGCGAAGCTTGAGCGCGAAGTAACAGGCGAGGAGATATTCGCGGTAAAGCGGTCCCTTGCTGCCGAAGCCGCCGCCGACGTCGGGCGCAATCAGGCGAATCCTGTGCTCGGGGAAGCCGAGCGCGTTCGAGAGGTCCGCGCGCACGCGGTGCGGGCTCTGCGTCGAAAGCCAGACGGTTAGATCGCCGGTCGGCTCCGGGTTGGCGACGGCGCCGCGCGGCTCGATCGCCATCGCCACTTGTCGCGGGCTCGCGATGTGCATCCTGACGATATGATCCGCCTCGGCGAACGCCTTTTCCACGTCGCCGCCTTTTTTCGTCGCCGTGTAGCAAACGTTGCTGTCCAGCTCCTCGCGCGCGAGCGGCGCGCCGGGCTCCAAAGCTTTTTCGGCGTTCACGACCGCCGGCAACGCTTCGTACTCTACGTCGATCGAATTGGCGGCGTCCTGGGCGAGCGCGCGCGTGCGCGCTACGACCGCGGCCACGGGCGCTCCCGCGGCGTGAACCGCGCCGCGCGAGAGCGCGGGGTGCGGCGGAATTTTCTGGCCGGGTATCATGACGGGGGAGGGGACGTTTAGTTGGATGTCGGCGCCCGTCAGTACGGCTTCGACGCCCGGCATCTTTTTCGCAGCGCTTGCATCGATGGAAATTATTTTCGCATGCGGGTAAGGGCTCCGGAGCAACGCCATATGGAGCATGCCGGGAATCTGAATGTCGTCCACGTAGCGGCCCTTGCCGGTGATGAGAACGGGATCTTCGACGCGACGAATCGACGCGCCGATGAGTCCGCTGGGTGCGTGCTGGGTTGTCATGTGAAAAACCTCTCGCTGAGCGTAAGTCAGGGTCTCAAATACTTCCTCTCCCTAGCAGGGAGAGGATTGAGGTGAGGGTGATATCGATCATTCCCTCACCCTTCCCTCTCCCAAAGGGAGAGGGTTACAGAATTAGCTCGTGGCCCGTTGCGCGGCTTGTTCGATCGCTCTTCGCGCCAGAACTGTCGCCATGTGGCTTTTGTATTCCGCGCTCGCGTAGACGTCGTCCGCCGGGTCGGAGCCTTCCGCAGCTTTGGCCGCCGCCGCGGCCATCACATCGTCCGTGAGACGTTGTCCTTGCAGCGCCGCTTCCGTCGCTTGCGCGCGCAGCGGCCCGCTGCCGAGGCCGCCGATCGCGATGCGCGCGGACGCGCAACGTCCGGACGAGTCGCGGTTCACCAGCGCGCCGGCGCTGACGACGACGTAGCCCGAAGCCGGATGCGCCATCTTGTGGTACGCCGTGCCGGCGCTCGAAGGCGGCAGCGGGACGCGAATCTCCGTCAGCACTTCGTTGGGCGCGAGCGCCGTGGTGTAGAAATCGACGAAGAAGCCGTCCACTGAAATAACCCGGCTGCCCGACGGCGAGACCGCGACGAACGACGCATTGAGCGCGGTGAGAATGACCGGGAAGTCGGCCGCCGGATCGGCGTGGGCGACGCTGCCGCCGATCGTGCCCCGGTTCCTGACTTGCACGTCGCCGATCACTCCCGCGGCATCGGACAGAGCCGGGACGCGCCGGCGAACGAGATCCGATGACACGATATCGGCATGGACCGTGAGCGCGCCGATCGTGAGCGCGTCGCCGTCGATGCGAATTCCGCCGAGACCGGGGATCGTGCCGAGATCGATCAGATAGCGCGGCGACGCCAGGCGCAGCTTCATCGCCGGTATCAAACTATGGCCGCCCGCCAGGAGCTTGGCGTCCTCGCCGTACTTCGTCAGCAGATCGAGCGCCTCCTCGACCGAGCGCGCCGCGTGGTATCCAAAGCTAGCGGGAAACATGTTCGCCTCTCTTTTCTTCCTCTCGCCTCTCGCCTCTCGCCTCTCGCCTCATCTTTTCCGCCGCCCATTTGATCGCCTCGACGATGTTGACGTAGCCCGTGCAGCGGCAGAGGTTGCCTTCGAGGCCGTGGCGGATCTCCTGCTCGGTCGGATGCGGATTGTTCTCGAGCAGATGGACGGCGGTCATAATCATGCCCGGCGTGCAGTAGCCGCACTGCGCGCCGTGCTTCTCGTAAAATCCCTGCTGCACGGGGTGCAGCGCGTCGCCCTCGGCCAGGCCTTCTATCGTCGTGACCTTCGCCCCGTTGGCCTGCACCGCGAGGACGGTGCACGACTTGACGGCGCGGCCGTTCAGATGGATCGTGCACGCGCCGCACTGGCTCGTGTCGCAGCCGACGTGCGTGCCGGTGAGCGCGAGCCGGTCGCGAAGAAAATAAACCAGCAGCTCGCGCGGCTCGACCTCTGCTTCGTGTCTTACGCCGTTGACCGTGATGCTTATGGAAACAGTCGCTCGCTCCGCCTCGGCAGCCATGATTGCTCTTCCTCCGTATAGTGTTGACGATCCTTCTCAGCCATATCGTATGTTCGCATTCGCCTCAACACCTTTAGGACAAATAGCGGATTGTTGGGACGGAAAAGTCCGATCTCAGTCGTCGTGTAGCGGGAGTAGCGGGAATACGATGCGCAGGAGAATTCAGCCGCGCTCTTCGAGCGCCGTCCAACGGCGGTTCTTGACGCCGGTGTATTCCGAATCGGGGCGGATCAGCCGGTTCTGCTTCTGTTGTTCGAAACAATGCGCGATCCAGCCGGCCACGCGGCTGACGGCAAAGGTCGGCGTGAATAAGTCCGTCGAGAGATCCAGCCCGTGCAAAAGCAGCGCGGTGTAGAACTCCACGTTGGTTTGCAGCTTCCGGCCGGGCTTGTATTCGTCGAGCAGCCGGAGCGCCGTCCGCTCGACGTGGCGCGCCAGTTCGTAGAGCTTCATGTCGGCGTCCGTACGATACAAGCGCTCGGCGGCGGCGGCCAGCACGTCGGCGCGCGGGTCGCGCACGCGATAGACCCGGTGGCCGAATCCCATCAGGCGCTCTCCGCGTTGGAGTTTCTCGCGCAGAACCGCTTCCGCCCGTTCCGCCGTTCCGATCTCGAACACCATGTCGAGCGCCGGACCGGGCGCGCCGCCGTGCAGCGGTCCCTTGAGCGCGCCCACGGCGCCGACGATCGCGGAGATCAGGTCGGACTCGGTCGAGAGAATCACCCGGGCCGTGAACGTCGAAGCGTTGAAGCCGTGATCGACGACGGTATTGAGATAGGTCTCCATCGCGCGGACGCGTTCGGGAGCGGGCGCGGCGCCGAACAACATGTACAAATAATTGGCCGCGTGCGCCAGGTCGGACCGCGGAGCGATCAGCTCGCGCCCGTCGAGCATGCGCGCGTAGGCGGCCACGATCGTGGGGAAGCTCGCGACCAACTTCACCGCCGCGCGCATCGAGTCGTCGCCCGTCGCTTCGTCGCCGGCGCGAAGCGTCAGCATGCTCGCCGCCATGCGGAGGACATCCATCGCCGGGAGTTTTTGGCGCGCCGCCGTTCTCAAGACTTCCAGCACGGCCGGTGCCAGCGCGCGCCGCTGGGCGAGTTCGCGGCGAAACGCCGCAAGCCGCGAGGCGTTGGGCAACGCGTCGTGCCAAAGCAAGTGGATCGTCTCCTCAAAGGTCGCCCGGTCGGCCAACGCTTCGATCGGAAATCCTGCGATGATCAGCTCGCCCGCTTCGCCGTCGACACTGCTGAGACGAGTCTGGGCCGCCGCCACCCCTTCGAGGCCGGGCCTCACGATTCGCTCGATCGCCATGTAAAACCTCCTGGAGGACTTGGATACGGTTTTCTATCGCAAGCAGACGACTAGTTGTCAATCTTGATCGAAGAATCAATGTATGATTGCCTTGAGCGGCAGTCGGAAGGGAGGAAGCCCGTGCGCAGCGCCCGGCATCTCACCGCTCGCGAAGCAGCCAAGGCATTGGGCATCAGCCTGTCTACTCTCTATGCCTACGTCAGCCGGGGACTGGTTCGTTCCGAGGCGGCCGGGGAAAGCAAACGCAGCCGGCGCTATCGAAACGAGGACGTTCGCATGCTCGCGCAACGCAAAGAGCTTAGGCGCGATCCGGCCAAGGCGGTCGAGCGGGCATTGCATTGGGGACAGCCGGTCATGGAGTCGGGAATCACGCTGATCACGGACGGCCGTGTGTATTATCGCGGCCTGGACGCGGTTTCTCTGGCCGGCGGCCGAACCGTGGAGGAAGTGGCCGCCTTGATCTGGACCGGCGACTTTTCCTTTGCGGCCGAGCTTTTTGGATCGAAGCCAGCGCTCCCGCCCGAGTGTCTCGCGTTGCGGAAGCGCGGGACCGATTTGCCGGCGGTGGAGACTTTTCAAATGCTCTTGACGCCGGCGGCGGCGGTAGACGCCGCCGCTTGCGATCTTCGTCCCGCAGCGGTGGCGCAGACCGGCGCGCGCATCCTCCGGTTGTTGGCCGCGCTTACCGTAAATCGCCGCGCCGGCGAAAAGAGCATCGCTCAAACGATCCAACAAGCCTTGGCGCCCGGCAAGCCCAAGGCCGCGCGGCTGATCGACGCGGCGCTCATCTTATGCGCGGATCACGAACTGAACGTGTCCTCCTTTACCGCCCGCTGCGTGGCTTCCGCCGGCTCCACTCCGTACGCGGCGGTGACGGCCGGTTTGGCGGCGCTGCAAGGCGTCAAGCACGGGAGAGCCACCGAGCGGGTGGAAGCGTTCCTCGAAGAGGCGCGGACCCCGGCGCGCGTGCGCATGGTCATGACCGGCAGGCTTAAACGCGGCGAAACCATCCCGGGGTTCGGGCATCCGTTGTATCCGGACGGCGATCCGCGCGGAAGAGCTCTGCTGGAGCTGATTTCCCGTTTCTGTCCGCGATCTCCCGCGGTGGCGCTTGCGACAAAATGCTGCGCAGCCGCGCTCGATCTCATCGGCGAACGGCCCACCATCGATTTCGGATTGACGATTCTGGCGCGCGCGCTCAAGATGCCGCCCGGCGCCCCTCTCACGATTTTCGCCATCGGCCGGACGATCGGCTGGATCGGCCATTCCATCGAAGAATACCAAAGAGACCGCATCATTCGGCCGCGGGCGCGATATGTCGGCCGGGGCCCGGCTTCGATTTCACCCGCGCGGGCGGTTAGCGCGCCTCCCGCAGAGGCTCGTAATTGACTGCGCTCGGTCGCCGTGTTACGAAAAAAAACTTCTCGAGCGGAAGAGGGAACGTGAAAGACGTCCAGTTCGAAGAGCTCAAGTCGTTGGATCTCGGCCGGTGCGCGACGGTCGGCGATATCGTGGACGGGATGCGAGCCAGCGCCTTCGGCGCGCGCATGCTCGGCGAGGTCGCCCGGACGATCTCTGAGATGGCCGCGTCCAATAAGAAACCCGTCCTGATTTACGACGGGCTCGAGAAGTCGTCGCTGGGAGTTCTGCTCAAAAAGTTCGTCAGGAACGGATGGTGCGGGAAGATCCTATCGCCTTCCCGGTACGCCGGACAAAAGAAGCGCGGCGACAACGTCATCGTCGTCGGGGCGTTTTCCGAGCGCGACGCGGAAGCGATCTACGCAAAACCGGCGCGCGCGCTCTTTATCAACCCGTTCGACATGGCGCGCCCTGGACAGGTGAGAGACGGATACTTTCCCGACGCGGTCTTCGCCGACCCGAGATTCGTCATGCCGGTCATCTACCGGACGCTGGCGGAATGGATCGACGGAAAGCCAACGTCGGTAGAAGAGCTGATCGCGGAGCTGGCTTCCTACGGCGGCGTGGCCGCGCAGGTTGCCAAAGGCGCCAAGGCGCTCCTCATCATGGCGCGCGACAAAGATTGCTGCCGCTTCCTCACGGTCAGCGGCGCCATGACGGTCGGCAAGATGGATCTCATTATCTGCGACATGATCGAGTCGGGACTCGTCCACGCGATCTCCTCGACCGGCGCCCTCATGGCGCACGGTCTCGTTTCGTCCATCGGGCTCAAGCATTATAAGTACAATCCGGCTTACGACGATACCGAGCTAGCGCTCAGAAGATTGAACCGCGTCACCGACACGCTGGAGCCGGAAACGAACCTCGACACCGTCGAGGAAGTCATCGGCCAAGTCATCCAGCAGCTCAATGGCGCGCGGCCGATCAGCCCGACGATCCTGAACCGGCTGATCGGCAAGCACCTGGCGGAAAATTATCCGAACGAGCGCGGCATCCTCAAGTCGGCTTACCTCCACAACGTGCCGGTGTTCGTGCCGGCGTTCGTCGATTCGGAGCTTGGGAACGATCTCTATATCCATAACATGAAACGCAAACGCCGCGGCAAAAAGCCGATTCTCGTCGATCTGGAGCG
Source organism: Candidatus Binatia bacterium (assembly GCA_036504975.1). Taxonomy (NCBI): domain Bacteria; phylum Candidatus Binatota; class Binatia (SeqCode); species Binatia bacterium. Next base: position 15,384 of record DASXUF010000106.1, read on the forward strand.
GGACAGCCTGGAGCTGATCAAGCTCGTGACGGGATCGAAGCGCTTCGGGATCTTCACCGTCGGCGGCGGTGTGCCGCGAAACAACGTGCAGAACGTGGCCCCGCTGATCGAGATCATCAACGAGCGCATGGGATCGATCTACCCGAACCGCCGCTTTACCTACGGCATCCGCATATGCCCGGACCGGCCTCACTTCGGCCATCTGTCGGGATGCACCTATTCGGAAAACGAATCGTGGCGCAAAGCGGCGAAAGACGGCGTCTACGCCGAGATTCAGGCCGACGCCACGCAGGTCTGGCCGTTCCTGGCCAAGTACGTCATGGACGCGGCCAAAACGAAGCGCTAAGCCGAGTTATTCACACGTTAGCCCTCAAGCGCGAGCCGCTCCGGGCGCGGGCAATAGAGAAAAGAAGCTCGCGCTCTCGGGCTTGCCGGTGTGACGCCGGCACGGTTCCGCAGGGGGCGAGGATGAAAGCCGCAGGCACAGGGACGCGGAGGTACAATGATTGTATGGTGCTTGGTTAACCTGAACAAAAATATCTCGGTATGATCGCTGCAGAGCAGGGGTTGAAAGACGCAAAGAGGAACTGCCATATTGCCTGCGGCTGGAAGCCTCGCCCCTGAGGAACCGGGGAAATGGAACTCTGTCGATATGCTCACCGGCGTAATGAATAATCTGGGTTAGGCTCTGGCCTGGAGTGCCTCATGCAATACCGGACACTGGGAAAAACCGGCGTCAGGATCTCCGAGATCGGCTTCGGCTGCGGCAACAACGCCGTGCTCATGGTGCGCGCCCCTTATGAAGAACAATCGCGTGCGGTGAGACGCGCCCTCGATCTCGGCATCAACTATTTCGACACGGCTTTTGCCTACGGCCTGGGAAAGTCCGAAGAGAATTTAGGAAAGATTCTAACCGACCTCGGCGCGTCGCCCATCGTCTCGACGAAAATTCGTCTCGAACCCGCGGCCGATTTAAAAACCGCAACGATTCAGGCCGTCGAGGCGGGGCTCAAGCGGTTGCAAAGAAAGCCCGTCGATCTGATTCAACTGCACAACCGAGTTGCATTGGAGCCAAACCCGGGCAAGCGCTTCAACCCGACTCCCGCCGACGTGCTCGGGCCGAACGGAATCCTCGCCGGCTTCAAAGAGATGAGAGCGCAGGGCAAGGTCGGATACTTCGGCTTCAGCGGTCTCGGCGATCCGAAAGCGTTGCGCGAACTCATCGACAGCGGCGAATTCCATTCGTTCCAAGCTTATTACAATCTTCTCAATCCGAGCGCGGGACACGCCGTGCCGGCGGGCTTCAGCGCGCTGAATTACGGGCGGCTCATCGACCGCGCGGCGGAGAAGGGGATGGGCGCCGCGGTGATTCGCGTCCTCGCCGCGGGCGCGCTGACGTCGAGCCCCGACGCCGGCGGCGGCAGCAGCCCCGAGCCGCTCTCGCCCGGCTCCGATTACGCCCTCGATCTTGAACGGGCAGAGAAAGTAAAATTTCTCGTCAGCGGCGGCGTCAAAAGCCTCACGCAAGCGGCGATACGCTTCGGGCTCATGAAGCCGGAGGTTTCGACGGTTCTCGTCGGCTTCTCCAACGTCGCTCACATCGACGAAGCGGCCGCCTGCTCGGGCGCGGGCGGACTGGCGGAAGATGCGATAGCGCGACTCGGAAAACTTTGGGACACGGACTTTGGCAGATTGACCCCTTGATAGTTGTTTCCTGCGGGGTAAAGGATAGAGAACAACCGTATTCGAGTAGAGGAGGAAAAACATGGCGGCTAAAATTTCATTCAAAGGCAATCCAGTGAATCTTGTCGGCAACGAGGTGAAAGTTGGCCAGGCGGCGCCGGACTTCAAAGTCCAGAAGAGCGCGGACATGAGCGACTACACGCTCGGCAGCGGCGCCGGAAAGACGCGCATCTTCGCGACCGTTCCGTCGCTCGACACGCCGGTCTGCGATCAGGAAACCCGCAGGTTCAACGAAGAAGCCGCGAAGCTCTCCAACGTCGAGATCGTCACGGTCAGCATGGACCTGCCGTTCGCGCAGAAGCGCTGGTGCGGCGCGGCCGGCATCGACAAGGTCGTTACGGCGAGCGACCATCGCGACGCCTCGTTCGGAAAAAACTACGGCGTTCTTATCTCCGGCGGGCCGCTCGATCGCGTGCTCGCGCGCGCCGTCTTCGTCGTCGGCCCGGACAACAAGCTCAAGCATGTCGAGTACGTGAGCGACATCGCGCAGCACCCGAACTACGACGCGGCGCTGGCGGCGGCGAAGTAGCGCGCCGGCGTTCGGAAGCTAAGCTCGATTCGTGGTATAGTCGCGGCATGAAGAACCTATTAGCGATGACGTATCGTTTCGGCCTCATGGCCGTAGTTGTGTTAACGGCGGGTTGCTCGACGACGGCCACGGTAACCACGCTTCAACCGATCGAGGGTAATCTCGACCGATACAAAAAGGCCGTCGTCGCGGTGACGACGAGTCCCGACGTCCAGTGGCGCGACGAAGCAAAGTACGTCGAGAGCAGACTCAAGTTCGGCGTCGTCGAAAAGCTCAAGGCTACGAGGAAGTTTCAGGAAGTGACCGACGAGGTTCGGCCCCAGTCGGCGGACTCTGATTTGAAAATTGTCCTCAACATCGTCAGCCTCCAGTCCTACTCAGGCGGCGGCTACGGCGGTCCGAGCATCGGCCTTGGAGTCGGGGGTGGCTCCAGGGGTGCGGGAGGGTTTTATGGCTTGGGCATGGGGACGCCGTTGCCGGCGCCCGGATCCAGCGGCGGCATGATCGTACAGATCGAGCTGCTCGACGCGAGGACCGGAAAGCGCTTGGGCTTCATGGACGCCAGCACGACCTCGGGCGATATCGCCAAGCAGGTCGAGGCTATAGGCGAAAAAGTCGTCGCTGAGATAACGCGAAAATAATTTCTCCTCGTCATCGAGCACGATCCGGCGGTTGGAGAGCGCTGCCGGCGGGAAGGAGGCCTTTATGAAAGCGCGCGAGCGCAAGAGCCTGTCTTTTATTCTCGCCCTGGCTTGGAGCGTTTCCTCCGTCTCTTACCTTCATGGCCAAGCGGAGCCTTTCTACAAAGGGAAGACCATCAAGGTCATCATCGGGACGACTCCCGGCGCCCTCTATGATCAATGGTCGCGCGTGCTCGCCGCGCACATGGGAAGGCACATTCCGGGAAATCCCGAGATGCTACCCCAGAACATGCCGGGCGCGGGTCACCAGATAGCGGCCAACTATGTTTATAACGTCGCCAAGCCCGATGGTCTGACGGTCATCGGGTCGATTATCCCCACTCTCTATCTGGATCAGCTCGTCGGACGTAAAGAGGTCCAGGTCGATTGGGCGAAATTCGTCTGGATCGGCTCGCCGGTGAAGAACGAGCACCAAATGTTGATGCGCGCGGATGCTCCGTTCAAGTCGATCGAGGATATGCGCAACGCGAAAGAGCCTCCCAAGTGCGGCACGCCGGGAACGGGCGGCACGGACTATATTTTTTCGCGCCTGCTCGAAGAGCTTTTTCCGCCGCTTAAGATTCACACGGTGCAGGGTTATCCGGGAGGTCCGGAGATCGATCTGGCGATAGAGAGAGGCGAAGTGGTTTGCCGCTCGTTCACGATGGAAGCCTTTTTCTCGCGCGAGCCCTACCACACGTGGCGCAAAAAGGGCTTCATCCGCAACATCGTTCAAACCGGCCGTGCGCGCGACCCGCGCCTGCCCGATGTGCCGACGGTGAATGAGCTGACGGATCGTTACAAAACGCCGGAGGCGAGCCGCCGGCTGGCGGCGGTCATCCTCGCGGGCGGCGCTCTCGGCCGCCCGATGGTCGCCACGCCTGGCGTTCCGCCCGACCGGGTCAAAATTCTCCGCGAAGCTTTCGCCAGGACGATGAAGGATCCGGCGTTCCTGGACGAGCTCAAGAAAAAAGGCTTCGACTTGGAACCGTCCAGCGGCGAAGAGCTTGAAGCGATCATCAAGGAGGCCGTGACGCAACCGCCGGAGGTTATCGCAAGGTTGAAAAAGATATTGGGGAGCTGAGGATTTCGTTCCCAGCTTGCGCCGGAGGCTTTTTTGAAGATAGGAATCCAGCCTCGTCAACTCAAGGCTATTTTTTTGCGCTAGTTTCCCAGAGGGCGCTAATCGGCACGGCGTGAAACTGCGGGTTGAAAGAAACGGACTCATGCCCGGTATATAAGATGACTCCGTTTCGGAAGCGCTTACCCGTCAGCTCGGCTAAAGCCTGGAGACCTCTCAGGTCTTTGGAATCGACTGTTGCGCTGGCTTTCACCTCTATCCCGACAAGTTTTCCTGCTTCATCTTCGAGAACAAAATCCACTTCCTGCCCCGTCAGGGTGCGAAAGTGAAACAATTGGGGCTTGGTTTGGCTCCAAGCGGCTTGCTTGCGCAACTCCATGACGACAAAATTTTCAAGCAACGGTCCTGCCAGCGTGTTTTCCATGGCTAATCTTTCTTGATTCAAGCCCAGGAGATGGGCCATAAGGCCGGTATCGTTAAGGACAAACTTTGGGGTTTTCAGGAGACGTTTGCTCAGGTTGCTAGACCAAGCCGGTAGAGTTTGGACCAGAAAGGTCATCTCGAAAAGAGCGATATATCGCTTCAAAGTCGTCTGGGGAATTGCGATGCTCCTCGAAAGCTCGGAGAAATTCAGGAGAGCCGTTGAGCGCGCGGCGAGAAGGGATAGCAATCGCGGCAGTTGCATGAGCCCTTCGATACCGGAGAGGTCACGAACGTCTCGGTGTAGGATTGCCGTCACATAAGAGGCGAACCAGGCCTTGCGACGAGCGGCGGCAAGGCGACCCTGAATGACTGGGTAGCCGCCGCGGAGAACTCTGGCGAGCAAATCGCCCCAATCCTGGCGACTTTTAATTTTTTTTGGCAGCTCGTTGGAAAATACCGCATCAATAAAAGCTTCTTTGCTTCCCTCGATTTCACCTTGAGAGAGGGGCCATAAAGTCAGGATCTCCATCCTACCTGCCAACGATTCGGAAAGGTGCGGGAGCAGCATTACATCTGCGGAGCCGGTAAGCAGGAAGCGACCCGGCGCCCTATCTCTATCGACCGCCGCCTTGATTGCTGTAAACAGCTTGGGTGCTCTCTGAACCTCGTCGATGACAACCGGTTCTTTAAGTGCTGCTATAAAACCGCTGGGATCGTGCTGTGCCGCCGCCAGAACGGCTGGTTCGTCGAGGGTAAAGTAGCGAGAAGGGTGCGCGCCCGAGGCTAGCTGCTGCACCAGGGTGCTCTTGCCGGTTTGGCGTGCTCCATGTAAGAGAACGACGGGCGTATCGGCCAGCGCCTCTAAGATGGCGGCGGAGATGTGCCTCTGAATCATGGCTGAATTTTAGCCATTAAGTGGCTAAATTTCAACCACTATACGGTTGATTTTCAGCCGTCTCAAGGCTTGATATCCTGCAGAAACCAGTCGGTGGGAATTTCCTTTCCTAACCCTTTTTCCTTGCACGCGCGGTAGGCGCAGTAGCCCATGGCGGCGAACTGGACGCCGGTGCCGACGTTGTTGAGAAAAAAAGTAATCTGCTTGTCGTTCTTCCGGCCCGGCGTTTTGCCGACGAGAAGATCTTGAATCTCAGGATAGCGGCTCCAGTCTCTCGGCTTTTCCCGGCGGACGGCGGGAAGGTCCTTGTCGATCCCCGGCGGCTGGAAGTGCTGGATGCCGCCGAAGCGCGTGTGGATCACGACCACGTCGCTCTTCTCCAGCGCCGCTTCGTCCATCTCGAATTCGCGGATAGAATTATAATGCATGCCGGGCTGCAATAGCGCTGCGCTGAACACAGGCCGCGATGAATTGGTCGCGGTGCACACGATGTCGCAGTTTTTTACCGCCGCCTCGGCACGGTCCACCGATTCCGTTGGAATCTCCGTCTCCCGTTGCATCTCCGCTGCGAATGCTTTCCGGTGTTCCGGATTCGGGCTAAAAATTTTAACGCGCTTGATCGGCCGCACGGCCGTCATGAAACGAAAATGCGCGCGCGCCTGTCCGCCCGAGCCGATGAGCCCGAGGATCTCCGAATTCTCCCGTGCCATGGCTTTTGCGCCCAGTGCGCTTGTCACTCCGACGCGCGTCTGCTGGACGAAGCCGTCCGGCATGATCGCCAGAAGCTCGCCGGTCTCAACGCTGAAAAGCTGAACCAGACCGAGAAATTGTCCTTTGCCCGCAAGCGGCAGCTTGTCCAAGCGCACGGAGTTGTTGACGCTCTTCTCGCGCACGATGTCGGAGGTGACGCGGAGCGCGAGGACGCCGAATTTTTTCACGCCGCCGTCCACGGACTTGAAGCTGTACGTCGTCTGCGCCGTGGAGTGCGACAGATAAGAGTGGCTCGTCGGCCGGTTAACGGCTCGGCTTTCAGCCAGCTCGCGGTAGGTCTCTTCCATGACAGCGAGGCAGTCTTTTACCGTGAGCGCCTGTTGAATCTCGTCGTTGTTTAAGATGAGCGTCATGAAAACATCTGTTATCGGAACACATATCAAAAGTCCACCGATGGTTGACGAAGAATCTTCCGTTCGATAGGCTCCAAAAAAGATTCGAGGAGGTCGGATGATCACTGTCGAAGGGGAAAAGATCGAAGTCATCGACGCGCACTCGCACATGGGAGCGAGGAAGAAACTCGCCATCCACCAGATTCCGCCGATCATGAAGTTCATGGCCGAGGACATGCTGAGCTCGATGGACGGCGCCGGTGTGGACGGCGTCGTCACGTTCGCCATCGGCATTGGCGAGCCGTCGGATTATCGAGAGACCAATCAGTACATCGCAGATCAGATGAAGAAGCACGCCGGAAGAATTCACGGCTTTATGCGCTTGAGCCCGGGGTTGGGCGCCAAGGATACGCTCAAAGTGTTGGAGGAAGGCGTCAAGCTCGGCCTCAAAGGCATCAAGATTCATCCGCTGATCGAAAACTGTCCCGCCAACGATAAAGAGAAAGTCTATCCGCTTATGGAAGCCGCCCAGCACCACGGCCTCACGGTTCTCTTTCACTGCGGTCTCGGCGAGAACGCGAGCCCGCAGCGGATCGGCGAGATCGCGCGAGATTTCCGCAAGCTCCCGATCATCATGGGCCACTCTGGGCTCGTGGAAGGTGTGAGGCAGGTGGTCGAGATCGCAAAAAAGTACGACAACGTCCACATGGACAGCTCGGGCGTCGGCTGGCTGCCGTTTTTCTGCGAGGCGATCGCATGGGCCGGTCCCGACCGCGTGATGTACGGCTCAGATCATCCGTTCAACCCGATGGAGTGGGAGATCGAGAAGATCGTCAAGCACGCGCAGCGCCATCTGAAGCTTAAGATCGAAGATCTCCGCTTGATAATGTCTGGGAATATCAAGAGGCTGCTGAAGATAAGCTGACCGTCCGGGAAGATCGGGCGCTGACGCACCCTCACCCCTCCCCTCTCCCTCAGGGAGAGGGTGAGGGGCTGCATGGAAAGTCTGGTGCAATAATTTCCTTGATGAGGGGGGAACCTCCGATGGCTGCAAACCTTCCTACCTCCACTGTTCTTGTCCGGACGATGTCGGACACTGTAGAGACCGATATCCGGCGCGTTTACGTGATCGCGAACGAAGTCCTGCCGCGTTATAAAAAGTCGCCGCTCTCTTTCGAACAGCTCCGCAAAGTAGCCGACGGGCCGTTCGATCTGTTTTTGATTCCGCTCGTCTTCGAGAATGAGTATAGGCGAGACCCGTCGATCATTTTCAACGAAACAAAACGTCAGGAGATCAGAGACCATGCGCTGGGGATCGCCGCCAAGCACGGCTACGACACTACTCAACCGGATCTCATTCCCGGCATCGAGGAGTCGCTTCGGACCAGCCGGGAGGCCGGACTCCCGAACATTCTCATGACGACCGGCGGACGGCGCTTCAAGCACCAGGCGATGGAAGAGCGCGGCCTGGGCAAATATTTTGACGACATTATCGACAGGGAAGAAACCTACTTCAGAAAAGAGCAGGGCATTTATCATCTGTTCCGGCAGCGGAGCGACAAATTTCTCCGCGTGATTCTCGTCTCGGGCACGGCGACTTACGTCAAAGCGGGAAACAATCTCGAACGGCTGAGGGTCGCCGGCAAGCAGCTCGAAGTCTTCACCGTCGCGCTGGCGACGGAGCATTCGTATAACGACGAGGAGACTTTAGCGGCGGCTCGGCCGAAGATGACGATTCATCGTCTGGATGAGCTGATGCCGGGTTTGCGGGAACAGGGACTGATTACGCCGTCCGCGGCTTAAAAAATCTTCATAAGTTAATCCTCGGAGAGATCCTTCACTTTGTTCAGGATGACATTCTCGGAGTGTCGTTCTGAGCGGAGCGAAGAATCTCTATTTGTTTACTCGCGTGTCTGAAATCGTTCATGATCAATCCGGCAGCGGCTGGCCTTTGGTCTCGCGCGCGAACATCACGAGAACGAGACCGAGAACATAAACCAGGCCGACGGTGCCGATGGCCTGCGCGAAAGAGCCGCGCGAAGAAGTGAGAAGTCCCGTGATAAAGGGCGCCGCAGCGGAAAGGAAGCGGGCGAAGTTATAGCAAAATCCCTGCGCGGTGGCGCGAATGGCGGTGGGAAAAAGCTCGGGAAAATATACCGCAAACCCGGCGAATAAACCGGCGGCAAAGAAACCCATGACGGGGGAGAGCAGCAGGGCCGCGGCATAGTCCTGCACCCAGAAGAAATTCGCTTGAACCGTGACGAGCGCGCCTAGAAAATAAATCAAAAAAGCTTTTTTTCTTCCCCAGCGGTCCGCCAGCAACGGAAAAAAAAGACAGCCCACCATGCCGCCGCCGTTGAGGACCGTCGTGATGAGGCTTACTTGCCCGGTGATTTTCGTTACTCCCTGGGCGTGGAGCATCGCCGAGATCCACGTCGGCACCCACTGGATCGCGCCCTGATAGCCAAAGGTCGCGACCGTCGCCACGGCGGTGCCAATGAGGAGATCGCGCCTGACCGCGGGCGTGATCATTTTAAAGAGCGGAGTTCCTTTGCTCCGCGCCTTGTGCCAGCGCTCCGGCTCGTGCACTGACCTGCGAACGTAGAAGGCGAGAAGCGCCGGCAGAATGCCGCCGGCGAAGACCCACCTCCAGCCGAACGGGCCGATAAACAGATACAGGAGCGACGCCAGCAAAAATCCCAATCCGCCGACCGATTGCATGATGCCGGCCGCTTTCGTTCGAGAGCGTTCGGGCCAGCTTTCCGCAAGCAGCGCCGCGCCCGCGCCCCATTCGCCGCCGACGCCCAGTCCGGTGAGAAAGCGAAACAGCGCAAGCTGCTGCCAGTTCTGCGCCAGGCCGGAGAGTCCGGTGAAGACCGCATAGACGAGGATCGTGATCGCCATCGTCTTCGCGCGGCCGTGGCGGTCCGCGATCACGCCGAAAAGAATTCCGCCGAGACCCCAGCCGACTAAAAAGACGGCGAGGATGATTCCGCCGTACCAGCCGATGACGCCGCTGTCGGTGGTGCCCAGGAGATCGCTCGTAGCCGGGAAGAGGATGATGGCGTAGAGGTAGCCGTCCATGATGTCGAGTCCCCATCCGAGAAGGACGCAGATGAAGACGCGCCACTGATACGGCGTAATGCCCCGATACCACGCTTCTTCGGCCATAAGGACCCACCATATACGAAAACTCCGAAGGCAAAGCAACAAAAATTTTGGCGTCCGCTTGAAACCCTCGCTTTGTTCCTTTAGTGTCAAAAAAATTATGGAACAGGTAAACGCGCAGACTGTTACTTTGCAGGCGATCTCGTGGAATCGTCTCGCCACGACCGCCGTCGCGCACATGACCGAGCATCTTTACATCGGCATCACGACGGTCGTGCTGCCGGTGATTGCGGCGACGATGGGGCTCAGCATGGCGCAAGCCGGGTCGCTCGTCTCCGCGCGTTATCTCGTCGCCGGGCTGGCCAATATTCCGTCGGGGGTTTTGGCGGACACGCTAAAGCGGCGGCATGTCCTGCTCGGCGTCTGTTTGGTTTGTCTCGGGCTCGGATCTCTGCTCATGAGCTTTGCCACGAGCTTCTGGCTGCTGCTGTTCTTCATGGCGATCGGCGGGCTCGGCTCCGGAAGCTTTCACCCGCAGTCGATTGCGATTTTGTCTTCCGCCTACCGCGACCGGCGCGCGCTCGCTCTCGGCGTCCACGACAGCGCGGCCAATTGGTGTTCGAGACGCCCGTGGCAGTCGTTTTACCAAAAGGCTCGTAGGTGTATTCGGTTTGAACCACACCGGCAGCATCGGCAAGGGCTAGTGCCGACCCGAGTGCATCCGGGAGGATCGAGCTACTGGTACCAGTGCCCACGTCAGTGCGAGTGAGAAATTCATCAACTCCGAGTCCTGCGAGGATATTTGCCAGCAAGGTGGCACCCGACGTTTCCTGCACCGGATTAACGCCGTCGTACAAAAATTAGGGCAGAGAACCACGCTGTTAAGTGACACCTCCAGGTTGTCCTATTTTGATTTGAGGCAGTGATTGAGAATTTGAACAGATACAGGGGCTAATACAACACTGCCAATCCAGTATGGCCACATCTGTTGGGGCAGTGAGTGGGGATCAAAATAAAAAACAAGGAAAGACGCATAAACTGGGAACCCGACAATCAATATTGATATCAGAAGCGCTGTCGTATTCCGCGTGCATTCCTTCGCTCTACCGCTTCTGTAAATTAAAAAGGCTACCGTTACTATATAAACTAACATCCCGCCCAGGAAGAACCGCCAATTTCTTGCAAGAGAAATCGGGTATCTTGCGAAGAGCAGAAAAACAAACAGGCACAACGAGGTAATTACTGCAGTGAAAAAAAGACGAAGCTTGTCTGCTAAGAAAGATTTCTTTTCAGTGTACTTCATAGGAGGCCTTCGCATCTTGCTTCGTCAATAAGACAATCGTAAATACAATAGTTCAATGCAGTTAAAGCAGCTACCGGATTGGCTGCACGAGCATTCAATCTTAAGAATGTTTCACGTCTGCTATTAAGCGCGGAATTTTACCTCACTGGCGATTCAGTGCATAAAACACGAAATAACCAGCAAGAAGCTCGATGCCAAAAACGAAGGGAGCGTAGGCGACAACTGGGTGCATCGCAGGTTTAAAATACAAAATAGTACAACCGAGCAGAAAGAAAATCACCGAGCTGCTTACGATCTCCTTCAGCGGAGGAACGGGTGGCCCTTGCGAAATGACGCTCAGTGCTGCATTAGTAGCGTCCCGACTCAATAGAACCTTTAAAGGATTGATATGGTAGTGGTCGACTGTCATAACTCGCGTTACGGACCAACCCATCAATAAAAGAGAAATAACGATTGCAGCAATATCGTAAGGAGAAGTAAGAGAAGACATTGCTGCCGACACGGCTAGTAACACGCCAATGAAGAAGTACAAGAAACATTTCATTCGTAGCTTTATGTAAAGAAGCAGACTTAGTAACCCCATTACCATGGCGAGGATCGCCACTAGTTGCAGTCGCATACTCTAACAACCCTTTCTACCACTATAACAAGCGCCGGGAGGTGATGGGGATGAAGTAGGAGGAGGGTTGGGGAGAACCTCGTCTACGCATGCAAGTTGGTAACATAAAACCCCGCCGGCAGCACCAATCAAAGCGCAAGGATATCCACCGCCAGCTACTGTGCAAACAATCGTGGCACCGAGACCAACCGCAATACAGAAAACTTCACAATAAAGCAAGCCTGATGGATCCGTGTATACCAAAGGCTTATTTTGAACGTATGCATATTGGTTAAAGAGTTGAGATGTAAGTGTGCCTGGGCTCGATATCATGGTTGGAAGTAACCAAGGCGAATTCCAGCCTGCTTCGTATTTACACAGATCTAGCTGATTCCTAGTGAGAGGAGCCAAAATGGGATCTTCGCTGCTGAATCTTTGTAAAACAGGATCGTGGTAGCGCGCACGATAATAGTAAAGTCCGGTTCCATCATTTTCTCGGCCTGTAAAGTGGAAAGGGTTCCGATCGAATCGGCTGTAGCCACAACACTGCCGAGAGCATCTGTCAGGAAATGCTGCGTTCCAGTAGAATCTATTCGACCGAAGAATTCATCGATCCTAAGACCTGCAATGTTAGCAGTTACTGCCGATGCGGATGTTTCCTGAATTGGGTTGGCTCTGTCGTAGAGAAATTCTGTCAAATTTCCACCTATAATCTTCTTCTCTCTTCTACCCATACCATCATAGAGAAAGCTGGCGTGTCGCCAGGTCCACCGATCCCGGTCAGCTGATTTCTGGCATTCCAGTTGTACAGTGTCGTACCGTTGGCATCCAGGATCGATTCGAGATTCCCATTGTTATCGTAAGCCAAGGTCTTATCACCAAACGCAACCTGTTGATTGGCGACGTTGTAGTTCGTAGAACTCACAGCCTCCGGAATGCCGGTCCTTCCCCAGCTTCCGCCGACTCTCGTGCGATTTCCGGCTCTGTCGTATTCGTAAATAATATCCCCCAACACGGTAGTGCCGCGGCTGTACCAGATCGCAATGACCCGCGAGGCAGCATCGTAGACGTATTGTACGAGAATGCCATTCGGGAGTGTTAGGGAAATTCTTCTTCCTGCCGCATCATATCCAAGAGTTACAACCGATGATCCTTGTGTGATCTGTGTCAGGCGGTTTGCGTCGTCATATGTATAATTAACCGTCTGCTGACCTGAGACG
>DASXUF010000107.1 GCA_036504975.1 Candidatus Binatia bacterium
GTCAAGTTGCCGCCCGTCAGCAACTTGCGGATGAAATCAGGTCCGAGCTGAGGGTTGTAGTAGAAAAATAAGAGCGGGCTTCCGCCGCCCGGGTCTCTCGGGTCCTTCGCCGTGATTTTGCCTTTCCACTTTGAATCCAAAAGGTCCCAGAACGAAGCGATCGCTTTTGTATCGACCGCCTTCGTGTTGTAGGCCAACAGGCGCAAAGGGAAAGCCGCGTAGACGAAGACGTAGCGATTGTCGCTGTCGTTGTAATGGTGCTTGCCTTCGAACCACCTCGTCTGATCTTTTACCTCGGGCAAAATAAAGGCCGGGCTCATCGCCTCCAGAACGTTGGCTTTTTGCAGCGAGGTGGAGGTTCCTCCGCCCAGCATGACGATGTCGGGGATAAATTTTTCCGCTCTCCTCTCCGCCATGATGCGCTGGAGGACTTGCGACGCGGGCGCCGCCTCGCGCACGAGCTTTATTTTGGGAAAGCGCTTCTGAAAGCCGCTCCAATCGATGTCGGAGCGCAGTTTATAAATGACGACTTCGCCCTCCTGCTCCGCGGCCTTGACGGTCTTTTCCCACTCGGCTTCGGGTGAAAGCGCGGCGTCGCCCGCGAAAGCGCGTGCGGAAACACCGACGAAGAGGGCAGCTACGACGACCTGAGGAAGCGAAATATGAAAACGGAAAATTTCAGCCTTCATCCTTCCGCTTTCATCCTTTCTTCAATACTCCGGCGCGTTCTCCAACTGCTCCACGCGAGAGTAGCCGATCTGTTTATAAATCCGGTTCGAACCGGAGATCAGCCGCACCGGTTTGCCCGGCTCGGCGTTGAAGTGCTGATGGATCGTGTTGTGCGGAATGTAGACCATGTCTCCCTGCTTCCACTCCCAGCGGCTCGGCTCCTTGGCGATTCGGGCGTGGTATTTGTCGGTGATCTCGACGTCGACTTCCCAGTGGAGATCGTAGCCGTTGCCCTCCAGCACGTAGAACAGCTCGTCCTGCATCTGCCACTGCCGGCCGGAGCGGCTGCCGCCGGGAATTTCTTGCAAGTGGACGTCGATCGCCTTCACGCGCAGCGGCACGGTCGCATCCGCCAGTAGACGGATCTTTCCATGCGGCGTAACCTGCCACGGCGTATCCGCCGGCTTGATGACCTTCTTGAGCTTCACGTCTTCCGGCGCGCGGATGATCGGAAAATCGACCGGCGGGCCCCAGCGGTCGTCTTCTTTTGAAGGCGCGGTGCCTATCGGCCCCTGTTGGTGGAGTCCCAAAAAAATCCACAGCGGCTTCGCCTTCATCACCAGCGCCACCATGCCATGCTCGGGGTCGGCGTTGTTGTGCCAGTGGACCGAGTCGTTGTGCACTGCGACTGCGTCGCCGGTCTCCCAGTCGTAGCGCTCGCCGTCGTGCACATCGAAGCCGCGTCCTTCGAGGATGAAAAAGAACGCCTCGTTCTGATGGCCGTGCCCCTTATCGCGCGCGCCCGGACCCAGAGTCACGAAGTGCGCCTGGACGCTGTGCGTGACAAACGGCTCATTTGTGGGGCTCACGATGTTCTTCTCGCGCGCGCCGGCGCCGAGATAGTCGCGGTAGTCTTTCGTGATCACGCGCGGCACCGCAGCGAGCCACTGGCGGCGCATCTCCGTGAGCGAGTAGGTTATGCTCTCGATGCCTCTTAGAAATTTACGAGGTTTTTCATATCTCGGTGGTGGATTGGCCATGGTCTTCTTTCGTAAAATGGAATGCTTTACTTTTATCCAAAATCGCCGCGGCTGACAACCGGCTGGGTATCTGTCCAGGGATGTGTAAGAACATGCCGTTCGCCCTTCGACGCGGCTCAGGGCGAACGGCTGGTCTCCTCCCGTTCGTGGTGAGCCTGTCGAACCATGAACGGGTTTTTCGCGCTGTCTGGCGCTCAGGATGACGCCGTCTATGGGGCGGCGTCACTTCTTCGCCGCCAGGATTTCGTCGAGCAATTTCGTGACCGGCCGGATGTCTTTTGTATTCAGATCGTCGATATCGAAATATTTCATGCCGTCTCTGCGCCGCTCCGCCGGAGGAACGTGGTCCTTCGGCACGTCGACGCGCCGCGAGTCGCGCGCATCGCCCGGCTGGCTCATGACTTTCTGGAAAACGGTCTGGCCTTCCCGCGACAGCAGCCAATTGACGAAGACTTTGGCCGCGTTGGGGTGCGGCGCGCGATTCATCAGCGCCAGTTGGCCGAACGCCGAAGAGATCGAGACACCTTCCTTGAACTGAAACGGCTCGAACATGTCCACGGAAAGCCCTTGATTGTCCGCTTTCGCTACGGCGGAGCTCTGGCATGGAAGACAAACGACCACCTTACCCGTAGCCAGCCAGTCGACGGCCTGGCGCAAATCCGCCGACATGACGACCTCCATCTCGCCGTAAAGGCGCTTCAAATACGGCGGCCCGAGCAGCGTGTTATAGTAAAGGTATTGCCACGGCGTACTCGTCCCCCTCACTTGCCGCAAGTCCATGGCGACGATCTTTCCCTTGAGCTTGGGAGTTAAAAAATCCCAATAGGATTTGTAGTCCTTCACGTTCAAGAGCTTCGTGTTGTAGGCTCCCCCGCCGCCGCTGCGAACATCGCCCTCATAGACAAGGATGTACATGCCCTCGGGGTCCACGTATTTGTGCCGGCCCTCCCACCACTTGGTCTCGTCGGTAACTTCGGGCATGAGCAGCGCGGGCTTGATCGGCTCAAGCATTTTTCCCAGGTGGAGGACCTGATAGAGCGAGTTTCCGCCGCCGTTGTAAACATCGGCGAGATATTTTTCCGCGCGCCGCTCGGACGCGATGCGCGGGGCGAGCTGCGTGCCCGAGCCGGTCACGGTGACGACTTTGATCTTGGGATAAGCCTTCTGGAACGCGCCCGCTTCGATCACGGCCTCGTAACCGGCGATGTAGACGACGACCTGTCCCTCTTGCTCGGCGGCGCGCACGATCCTCTCCCATTCCGCTTGCTTCGTTTCCGCCGCCGGAAGCGCGGCGGCATCAAAGAATAATCCCAGTAGCAAGAGTCCGACGGCTACGAAGTTACCGATTTCCGTCTTCATCTTCAGCCCCCTTTCCATTACGTCCGCGCCGCTTTTCTCTGCTCCTCGTCGCGCATCTCGCGCCTGAGCAGCTTCCCGACTTTGGATTTCGGCAGCATGTCCCTAAACTCTATATAGTCCGGCACTTCGTAGGGAAGGAGGCGCTCGCGGCAGTGCTTGAGAAGATCGTACGCGGTCACCCCGCGGATGTCCTCCTTCATGATGACGAACGCCTTCACCTGCTCGCCGGCGATCACGTCCGGCACGCCGACGACGCAGGCCGCGACGACCGCCGGATGATCCTGGAGGACGGATTCCACCCGCGCGGCAGAGACGCGATACCCTTTATGCTTGATGAGATCCGCTCTGCGGTCGATAAATTCGATCTCGCCGTCGGCGTCGAGCTTGACGTAGTCTCCGGTCCGGCACCACGTCCTGCCGTCGAGCCGGAGGAACGTTTCCTGGGTTTCGGCCGGGTTGTCCAGATATCCGTCCTTTAAATAGGAGTAATCGGAACCGACGATCAACTCGCCGCCTTCCTCCGGCGCGACCGACTTCAATGTTTCCGGATCGAGAACTTTGGCGACCCGGGTCGGTATCATGCGGCCGACGCTCCGCGGCGCGGGCGTCGTATCCGGCGGGGTCACCGACATGCAGACGGTCTCGGTTGAGCCATAGACCTGATAGATAGCCACGCCGACTTTCTCTTTCCATCGCAAAGCCACTTCCGCCGGAAGAGCGTCGCCCGCGCTCCAGCAATATTTAAGGCTCTTGAGATCGTAAAATTCGAAGCGCTCGTTTTCCAAAATCAGCCGGTAGAGGCTGGGGACGCCGGCGAAAAGCGTTCCCTTGTACGCCTGAATCGACGCGGAAGCGGCGTCGATGCTCGGCTTGGGAGCGATGACGACGGTGTTGCCGAGATGGAGGCCGAGCGCGAACACCATGTCCTGGGAAAACATGTGAAAGAGCGGCAGCGGCATGATCAGCGTGTTTTGGGATTCCTTGACCACGGCCCGATAAACTTCCCGCACGCCGACGATGCCGCTGAGCAACTCCAGGTGGCCGTGGGGCACGCCTTTGGGAAAGCCGGTCGTGCCGCCGGTATAAAGGATGTGGGCGATGTGATTTTTCGGGTCGATATCGACCTGTGGCAGTGTCGGCGGATATTTCCGGATTAAATCCCGGAAGAAAAATAAGTGCTCCTGGCGGCTCACGGAGCCTTCCAAGAGTTTGTCGAAGAGCTTGCCGAAAATTCTTTTTCCGGCAGGCAGCAGGTCCGCGACCCGCGTCACGACGATCCGCTCGACGCCGGTCTTCGGCAGCACCTCTTTGACGTAGCCAAAATTGGTGTCGGCGCAGATGACCGTCTTCGAGACCGAGTGGTTCAGGAGAAACTCGAGCTCGTACGGAGGATAAATCGGCGAGACGGGAACCGGCACCGCGCCGATCTTCTGAAGCCCGAGATAAGCCACGATCCACTGCGGCGAGTTCGGCAGGTAGATCAGGACCCGGTCCTGGAGCTTGACGCCGAGAGCGCTCGCGGCGGCGGCGAAGCTATCGATCAGCTTGCGCAAGCGGCGGTAGCTGAAGCGCGTGCCCAAAAATATCAGCGCGGTGTTGTCCGGATATTTTTCCGCGCTGCGCTCGAACGCCGTGAGGATCGTCCGCTCTTCCTCGATCATCTTTTTCAGCGCCGATTCCAAAGCAACGACCTCTCTCTTTCGCGTCAACTCACTGCCATAGCACAACTAAGCAACCGCCGTAGCTGGGGGTGTTTCGAAGGGCCGATGCGTGGGACGAGAAACATCAACCGTGCCTAAGAAACACCGGCAGCAGTTCGGTTCAGTGTAACACCGCCATATCGCATCGGCCCGGAGAGAGACTCCCAGGACGGCGGACGGTTAGGTGAGCCGTCTTGCCCTGCCTATATACCAAAATAGGCCGCCCTGACGTGCGGGTTGTTCATCAACTCCTTGCCCGTCCCTTCTACCGTAATCGAGCCGCTTTCGATCACGTAGCCTCGGTCGATCACCGGCAGCAGCGGCCGGGCGTATTGATCGGCGACGAGGACGGTGATTCCCAGTTGGCCGATGTTTCGGACCGCGTCGATGACTTTGATCTGGAGCGCGGGCGCGAGGCCGAGCAGCGGTTCGTCCAACAACAGCAGGCTCGGCTTCGCCATCAGCGCCCGGCCGATCGCGAGCATCTGCTGCTCGCCGCCGCTCAAGAATCCCGCCGTCCGGCGGCGCAACTCGAAGAGAGTGGGAAACAGATCCCAGACGTAAGCCAGAGTCTGTTTCGCCTCAGCGCGGCTTCTCAGCGTCGCGCCGATCTTGAGATTCTCCAGCACGGTGCTTTCGGGAAAGATGCGCCTGCGCTCCGGGCAAAGGACGATCCCGTCTCTTACGCGGCGGCTCGGTTTCATTGCGCCGATATCGCGCCCTTGGTAGCTCACCTGCCCCACCACGGTGATCTTCTCGCCGCCTCGTCTCTCCTCTTTGATCTTTCGATCCAGGATGATGCCCGAGATCGTGTACATCAGAGTCGATTTGCCGGCCCCGTTCGAGCCCAGCAGGCCGACGATCTCCGACTCGCCGACGTTCAAGGTCACGTTGTTGACGGCGAGGCCGTTCTCGTAAAAGACCATGAGGTTTTCGACGTCGAGCATAAGTCGCTTCACAACAAATTCCGTTCACCCTTCGACACGCTCAGGGCGAACGGCTGAAACGCTTGAGGCACCGTTCATGCTGAACCCGTCGAAGCATCTACAGCTCCGCTCCGAGATAGGTTTCTTTCACCGTGCTGTTCTCGACGATCTCCGCCGGCGGCCCTTCGGCGACCTTGTGTCCGCGGTCCATCACCACCACTCGATTCGCCAAGCGGAAAAGCTCCCTTAAGCGGTGCTCCACCATGATCAAGGTCATGCCGCGATCCTGCAGCTTTTCAATCAGCGGCACCATGCTCGACACCTCCGAGCTGCTCAAGCCGGAAAAAAGCTCGTCGGTGATGAGGAGATCCGGCCGGAGCGCGAGGCAGCGCGCGAGCTCCAAGCGCCGGAGATATCCATGCGGCAACGTCGACGCCGGCTTGTACGGCACGTGCGAGTCGCGCTCGAAGCCGACCTCTTCCAATAGATCCAGGGCGACGGTGTCGCGGTCGCCCCAGCGGCCGCTCTCAGTGAATTTTCTGATTCGCGGCGAATAGAGCGGCACAATCAGATTTTTATACGCCGGCAGATTGTGGAACGGCCGCACCGTCTGGAAGCTCCGCGCGATGCCGAGCGTGGCGATCTTGTGCGGCGGCAAACCGGTGATCTTTTTGCCCTTGAATCGGACCTCGCCCGAGTCGGGCTCGGTGAATCCCGTGATGACGTTCACCGCCGTGGTTTTTCCCGAGCCGTTGAGGCCGATGATGCCCACGACCTCGTTTTCCGCCACCGAGAAGCTCACGCGGTCGAGCGCCTTGACGCCGCCGAAACTTTTTGAAATTTCCTTTAGAGTTAGTAACTCCACGTCAGCTACTTTCCTCGATAATTCCCATCTCCACCTCTTTCCAAGAGAGGCCGAGGGACGCGAGGATGAGGCTGCGGACGTCCGACTAGGGAGGCTCGACTCATGGCACTACCCTATCGGCCGCGGCCGAAAACTCGCGTCCCGAGGACTCTCCCTCTTATACCTCCACCCAACGTTCCACCTGCTCGTACTTGCGTTTCAAGTAACTCATGATCCCCTCCGGCTTGAAGAGAACCAGCGCGACGAGGAGCAGACTGTAAGCGACGATCCGGAGCGTGCCGAGGTCGCGCAGCATCTCCGCCAGCGGCACCAGGATAAAGGCCCCGAGCACGGGGCCTGCCAAGGTCCCGATGCCGCCGACGACGGCGCAGGCGATCGGCAGGATCGAGAGATCGAGCGAGAAGGCCGAGAGGCCGACGAACATGTAGAGATGCGTGAAATAGGCGCCGGCGAAGCAGCCGAGCGCCGAGCCGATCCAGAGCGCAACGAGCTTGTAGAGCGTCACGTTGATGCCCGAGGCCCTGACCGCCTGATCGTTGTCGCTGATCGAGCGCAGGACGAGGCCGAAGTCCGTCGTCATGAAGCGCCGCAACGCGAACGTCGCGGCGAGAAGAAAAATCAAAATGAGATAGCGCTCCACCCGGATATCGGGAAACGATTCCACGCCGACGAGTCCATCCGTCCCTCCGACGATAGCGGTCGCCTCGATAATGCGCGCCATGAGAAGCGGATAGACGAGCGTCGTCATGGCAAAATAAATTCCCCGGAGCGGCAGGCAGGGCGCCAGCAGCGCCGTCGAGATCAACGCGCCGAGAATCGTCGCAAGCAGGAGCGTGAGCGACGGCGGCAAGCCAAAATTTAGATTGAGCAGGCCGGCGAGATAGGCGCCGATGCCGAAGAACAGGGCCTGGCCGAGAGAAACCAGGCCGGTGGAGAACGCGATAAAATCCCAGGATAGCGCGAGCAGAGCATAGATGGCCGTCAGCGTCGCCACTCTCTGAATGTAGAGACTCTCGGTCACCAGCGGAACCAGAAAAAGCAGCAGCGCCGGCAGAAGCCGCGGTGCGGCGACGTAGAGCATGTTGCGGAGCGAGCTGAGTGTGTAGATGTCCTCCGTCAGGACTTTGATCGGCCGGTCGATTCTTTCCAAACGCTTGGCCATAGACTTCAATCATTCATCGCGCCAAGACACCAAGAGCGCAAAGAAAAATGATTTTTCTCCGAACTTGGCGTCCTTTGCGCCTTTGCGCGAGCATTTATTGTATTCCTTCGTGACCTTCGTGTCCTTCGCGGTTCGACTGAGCTCACCGCCCTGAGTCCATCGAAGGGTGGTTAAAATCCTCTCACCACGAAGAGCCTAGCGCGGCGGAGCCGCAACCTAAAGTCGAAATATCTCGCGCAAAGACGCAAAGGGCGCCAAGGTTCCTCAAATCCCCCTCTTTCCCCCTTTGTCAAAGGGGGATGAAAGGGGGATTCCTCGATTTCTTTGCGTTCTTGGCGTCTTGGCGCGAGCAAATCCCCGCCCTTTAACAACTCTGGGCGACAGGTAAATTTGCGCAAACCGCGAAAACTATTAAGCATAGTATTAGTAGAGTAGGCGAGTGAGCGATGTTGGATATAACACGGCTCACTCACCCCTCATCGAACCGGACATGAAGATTTCCCTCATCCGGCTCTCGCAAAGACTCTCCTCTCAGGCCATGCGCAGACCACTCCCAGAGTTGGTTCTACAAGTACAGCAGACCCATGCGGTTGAAGTGCTCGTAGTAGCTGACTCCCTCGGGTGGCCTAAAGGGCCGCTGGCTTCTACGTCTCACGTGTTGCGTAAGACGCTCACGTACGTAGGCATTGATCTCTCGAAACCCTTGGCGCGGATAACCATAGCTAAAGTAGTTCGCCCAACCCCCAAGATGTCCGTTGAGCTCCTCGATGAGTTGCGGCAGCGGCATGAAGCAGCGCTCTTTGCTGATCCTCTCACGCAGCTTCTGCCGCTCTCAGAGCCTTCTCCGATATGGTCACGTTGAGATAACGGTGGCGCTTGCCTCTCAAATCGCGGTCATAGCGAAACGTGTAACCCAAGAAATCGAGCTTCTCTCCTTCTCGCTTAAGGTTCATCACCCGCGTCTTGTCCCGATTGATCTCAAGCCCCATCCACTCTTCGAGCTTCGATTCGATCCACCCCTGAAGCTTCTCTCCCTGATAACGCGCCAACACCACAAAGTCATCGGCATATCGGACCAGCCGGGCGTTTGCCCAATAGGCCGGTCCCGACACTCGATGAAACACCTTGTCGAACCAGTGAAGATACAGATTCGACAACAAGGGGGAAATCACTCCCCCTTGCGGCGTTCCCTTGCGGTTGCGCTTGCCCGTCACCCCATCTCCTCCGCCTCTTCCTTCGACCGACTCCACGACCGGCGCTTTAAGCCACCTATCAATCAGCTTGAGCACCGATCGATCCACCACCCGCATCCTGACGCACGCCAAAAGCCGCTCATGAGGGATCGAATCAAAGTAGCTCTTAAGATCGGCGTCATACACCGCTTGATACCCGGCCCGTATGTGACCGCGTATCTCCTCGAGCGCCTGGTGTGCATTTCTCTCAGGGC
Organism: Candidatus Binatia bacterium; assembly: GCA_036504975.1. Taxonomy (NCBI): domain Bacteria; phylum Candidatus Binatota; class Binatia (SeqCode); species Binatia bacterium. The sequence goes on from DASXUF010000107.1 coordinate 9,169, forward strand.
GAAACCCGTAGCTACACTCCTCAAAGTCCGCCTCAAAGATCGGCTCCAAGATCAGCAAACATGCCGTCTGCACTACCCGGTCGCCTACCGTCGGGATTCCCAGCGGCCTCTTCCTCCCGTCCGGTTTGTCGATGTAGACGCGCCGTACCGCCTTGGGCTTATAGATCTTGGGCCGAAGCTCCCGGTGAAGTCTGTCTACCAACCGCTCGGCTCCTCCGGCGGCTTTCTCGATTCCCTCGATACTCACGCCATCAAGGCCGGCTGCTCCACCATTCCCCCGCACCTTCTCCCATGCCGCCCAAAGCACGTCTTTCCGATAGATCCGGTCATACAATGCGTAAAACCGAAACTTCGGCTCCGCCTTGGCCTTCTGACTAAGCTTACGTCTCAAAAGAGAAAGTTTCCCCAAAGGCTCGCCTTCGGCCTTGGCCTCGGCAAGCTTCAGCTCTTCCGTAGTGGGATTTTCATCCAAGCGGCTTTCCCCCTCTCTTCCATAAGCATGTCTTTGCTCAAGCCCCTTCGCTCCACGGTCGTTACCCGCTTCCTCGCTACTATGGGCTTGTCCGACTCCCAGCAGGGACCCGCCACGAGTTATTTATTCCTCTTGGCTGTTCCTGCCCCTGCGGGCCTCCCAGGTTCCTCAACCGATCTTTCCACGCGCGCTGCCCCCTCTCACCCCGAAGAGTCCGACGACTGCTCGCGCCCGTTGCTTCATCGCCGGTTCCAGGCTTCATCGTTCTTCGGCAGACTGGCCACTCTTATCTTTTCGTGTAACGAGGCCGAAACGGGTTCGCTTACGCTGCGGCTCGCGTGTTCGCCTTGCAAGGCTTCGCCAGTGGAATCACTCCCCCTCACGCTTGCGCGGCTACTTGTCGAACGGGCAATTTACAAGATATCCTCCTTTCAGAATATTAGATCGGCCAGGCTTATCCTGGCGCTCCGAAGCACACGAAGTTCGGATGCCATTACACTCTCTCCTCAAGCTCTTTGTGCTTTCCGAACAAGCCGGAAGGCTTCAGGATCAACGTCATCAGGATCGCAAAGAGGGCGACGATCATTTGATAGTGCGGCCCGAGGTACGCGACGGTGAGAATCTGCGCGTAGCCGATGAGCAGGCTCGCGACGATCACGCCGGCCGTGCTCTCCAGCCCGCCGAGAATGCAGACGGCGATGGCGGAAACGAGAACGTTGGCGCCCGACTCGGTGGCGAGGAAACCGAGCGGGAGCACGACGATGGCGGCAAGCCCGACGAGAGCGGCGCCGATCGCGAGGCTGAGCGTCGCCATGGTATCCGAATCGATACCCAGCATCATCGCGGCTTGCTCGTCCTGGGCCATCGCGCGGAAGGCGAGGCCGATGCGGGTATGGTGCGTGAAGAGCCAGAGAAGAAAAACCAGCGCGCCGCCGAGCGCGACGATCGCGAGGCGCTGCGCGTCCACCGGGACGTTCAGCAGGTCGACGGTGCCGCGAAAGAGCGGCGGCAGGCTATAATTCGAACCGAGAAAGCCGAAATAACGCAGCGCCTCCAGCGCCGCCGTGCCCAACGCGAACGTCACGATGATTTCCAGGAGCGGCATGCCGCGCACGCGCACGAGCGCCAAGCGATAAATCGCCGCGCCGACGAGCGCGATGAATAAAATCGCCAGCAGCGCGGCGAGGTAATAATTCAGCCGCAGGCGGTTGAGAAAAAACCACGCGGCAAAACCGGCCAGGACGTAAAGCGCGCCATGCGCGAAGTTGGCGACCCGGCTGATGCCGTAGGTAAGGGAAAAACCGAGCGCGGTTAGGGCCAGAGTGACGCTGTTGATCAGGCCATAGACGAGCAGCGATGGCAGCATGCCGTCACTTCGCTTCGCCCTTCGCCGTCACTCCGGGAGGCATCCGGACCTTCCCCATCGCGATCGGGCTCGGCCAGACGACGATCCGCTTTTGGTCCTGCCACTGGAACCAGGTGCCGACGGCGCCTTCTTTGGGATTGTAGCTCGGGATAACCTGATGGCTCTTGGGATCGAAGGCGATTTTTCCGTAAACCGAAAGCATGTCGGTCTTCTCCAACGCCGCGACGAGCTTGTCGGCGTCGAGCGAGCCGGCGCGCCGGATGGCGTCCGCCAGGACATAGACGGCGGTGTAGCTGCTGGATGTCCCGTAGCCCTCCGGCTCGACCAGCCAGCGCTTCTTATACGCCTCGTAAAATTTCATCGTGAGCGGCGTCGCGTTGGACGGCGCGTTGCCGGCGTTGGCGGGCGAGGCGATCCAGTAGGCGACCGCGCCGTCGGTCGCCGCCCAGCCGCCGGGCTGTTCCACCGCGCTGGAGATGCCTGCGATCGGGAGCGCCGGAATTTTCAAGTCCTTCCACTGCTTCACCAAAATCGCGATCTCCGGATGGTCCATCCAGACGAAAAGAATCTGCGCCTTTTGGTCGCGCGCCTTCAGCAAGCCGGTCGAATAATCGAGCGCGCCCGTTGGATAAACTTCCGTCCCCAGGATCTTCCATCCTTTCGCGCCGAGATTTTTCCCCACGATGTCGGCGATCGCGCGCGCGTGCGCCACGTCCTGCACCATGATGAAGATCGAATCGAAGCCGTGCTCCTGCTTCAAGCTCTCGAATAAATCCATCGCTTCTTTCGCCAGTTGTCCGGCCTCGCTGGTGATGCGGAAGAGATATTTATATTTGACGTAATTCTCCCCGATGCGCCGATGGTAGGCCGGGGTCAGCGCGCCGGTCGTCAAGATCGATACCTTCTTATATTTGGCGATGAGATCCATCGCCGCCAGCGCCGCCTCGGAGCGCACGGGCCCGCCCATGAGAACGTCCGCCTTTTTTTCCAAAATTAATTTTTCCACGACCAGCAGCGCTTCGGAGAGCGGCACGCCGGGCTCCAAGTCCCTGGTGTCGAGCGTTTCGAGCCTGAGCGGCCGGCGCGCGCTCCCTACCTGCGCGCCGCCCTTGGCGTTGATCTCTTCGACCGCGAGCGCCATCGCCCTTTGCGCGTCCCAACCGTAGAGATATTGCGTCGAGAGCGGAGCGCCGATGACGATCGGCTGCGCTTTCTGCTGGGCGAAGCCGACGGTGGCGGAAAAGACCAGAAGGGTCATGGCCGCGACCCCGATCATCCACGACAGACGATGCGTTTTCTTCCTCATCTCGTGCCCTCCTTTGAAGGCAGAGTCTATCTTAGTTCCTAGGCGCTCTGTCAAGCCGCTTGAGAGAGAGATACGGCGAAGCTGAACCATCAATCCCAAAAACTGACTCGACGATCCGGATGGCGACGCGGATGCTTAACTCCGGCATTTACCCGACGCTTCTTCAGGTATTCACCTAATTGTAGCGCCCCGAAGCTTCGACTAAGTTCCACGGCTGCAAGACCGCCGCATTTTATCCCGCGGCGGATTTTACCGGCACTACGAAAGTTGAAAGTTTAGGAGTATCGAATGGCCTACAGAAGAGCGCTCGAGACGGATGCGTGCAGAAAAAAGAACGACGGAGACACGTGGCACTTTTGCAGCAACTGCTCCAACTGGCCCGCAAAAAATTACGACGAACAGACTTCGCCGCCCATGTTCGGCGAGCTGTGCAACGAATGCAAGGCCAAGCGCCGCGACGGCACCTGCAGCTAAACGTTTTCAATATTTTCCGCCGCCACAGGCTGAAATTTAAACATCGCGCGATCGCCCGCAAAGTAAAGCTCTTCGAGATGATCGGCATAGTCGATGCGGCGCCGGCATGCGAATTCGTCGAAACAAGCCAGGCACACGACTTTGTTCCGGAAGCGCGTCGGCACGACTTTTTTCCACACGGCATCGAGAACGTGGAAGTCGAACTTATCCTGACAGCCGCACACCTTGCACTTCTGCCGGTGCGAGCCTTCGCATATATCGAGCTTCTTGTGGTTGGACCCGTCCATGTTGATAACTAAGTTTGGCAAGCGCCGTGCCAAATGAAAACACAGTAAGATCAAACAAGTCGCAGAAATCCAGCCTTCAATGTCCGGTCAAAAAGTAAAAGCCGGCAGGTAAAATTTACTGATTCGAGGCCGGCGCTCATTTTTAGCGATTGGCGGAAGCGGCCTTTTCCTCTATCGGCAGCCCCGCCGCCTGCCAGGCATCCCAGCCTCCGACGAGCGCGCGCGCCCTCTCCCATCCCGCGCGCCTAAGCTCTCGCACCACACGGGCGCTCGTCGCTTCGTCGGGTCAAGCGCAGAAAACGGCGATCCAGGTGTGTCGCGGGACGTTGAGCTCGGCGATTCGCCGGAGCGCCTGGTCCGGCGGTATTCGCAAAGCGCCTTGCGCTTGATACGCGCTGGCGCCGAAGCTCGCCTCGCTGCGCGCGTCCACGACCAGAACCGGCGCGCCGGATAGCCCGAGCCGGCGAAACTCTTCCACCGTCATGCGATCGTCGGAGTCGCCGGCCGCCGGCGATTGCGCATCGCCGTCTTTCGCGGCCGAAGGGCTCGCCGCGGTGAGATTCACCGTCATGGGGACCGCCGGGCAGGCTTTTCGCGCCAGAAACATCAGCGATCCGCCGTGCAGCGCGACAGAGAGCAACACGACGAGACAGCAGATGACGAACAACGGCTCGGTTCCGGGCACGCCGGCAAAAACCGGCACGAGAATCAAAAGCAGCGAGCCCAGGCCGCGCGGTCCGAACCACGCGATCAATAATCGGCTCCGCCGGTCCAAGTCGGTCCGGGCGAGGGAAAGAAAGAAAACGATCGGCCTGATCAGCAGCGTGACGAGTGCGAAGAAGAGCGTCGTCGCGTTAATTTCGAGCAGTCCGCGCCAGATCAGAGAGCTGCCGAACAGGATGAAGGTAAAGAGGAGCGTCATCTCCGCCGTGGTTTGTCCGTACTCGTGGAAGCAGTCGCAAAGTTCGACGTCGAGCGCCGCGATCGTCAGTCCCGCCGAGAACGCGGCCAGGTAGCCGCTTCCGTGCACCGCTTCGGCGGCCGCGTAGGCGGCGAACGCCACGCCCAACGAATAGAGCGACTCGTAGTCGCGCCTGACGCCGGTCTTGCGCCGCACCAGCTCGAGCGCGCCGATGGCGAGCAAACCGACCGCGACGCCGGCGCCGGGCCCGAGGAGAAAAAGCTCGAGACCTAAGCGCGCGGAATCGATTCCCGCGAGATGCTGCTCGCTCAGGATGGCCATGCCGACGAGAATGATCGGCAGCAGCACCACGTCGTTCAAGCCGCTTTCCAGCCGGAGCGCGAGCCGGACCGGCTCGGGAAGGCCGGGGCGTCTGAGAAGGCCGCGCAGCATTACCGGATCGGTCGAGGCCAACGCCGCGCCGATCATCGCCGCCGACGCCGGCGGGAAATCCAGCAGCCACCAGGCCGCGAGCGCGATCAAAACCGCCGACAAGAGGGTTCCGGGTCCGAGAACGAGCGCGGCCAGGAGACGATGGCGGCGCACCTCGGCGACGCTCAAGCCGACCGCGTCAGTAAACAGCACAAGGACCAGGGCCAGCGTCGCGACGACGCGCAGGACCGGCGAATCGAGAGAGACGTCGAGGAGTTGCAGGCCCGCGGGACCGAGCATCGCGCCGAGGGCGAGAAAGACACCGACCTGCGGCACGTCGCTCCGGTCGATCAGCCCGGAGAGCAGCGCGGCGACGATGATCACCACGCCGACGAGAGCCAGGGTCAAAATAAAAAATTGCGCGCTGAAGAACTCCATAAGGGCGGAGCCATCATATCAGCGCGCGGCAGTTTATACAGCGTCGTTTGGGTGGGCGTGCGGACAAAAAATGTAGCGAGTCGATTTCGCAGGTATCCTACCTCGTCCATTTCAAAGATCCGCCCATGCCTGTTCGGGCGCGGCGGCGGCCGGCGCCTGCGGTCTTCGCGATCGCAGGCGCAGCCCCAGCGCGATAAGCAGCACGCCGAAGACAAGAGCATACGCACCGATGCCAAGAATGACCGCCACCTCCTTGGCGTTCGGGAAAAGCGCGAGCAGCGCGCCGAGAGCGATCGAGACGGTGCCGCTGAGCGCGAGCAGCCACTCGCCGCCGATGCCTTCCCTCAGCCGGACGGCGGCGATCATTCCGAGCACACCGGTGACGAGCGCCCAGGGGGCGACCAATTCGCTGAGAGAAAACTGCTCCATGACGCCGGGCCAGGCGAGCGCCACCAATCCCGTTCCCATGCCCACGACTCCGATTAGGACGATCGCCCACCAGGCGCCGCGGCCGCCGCGCCGCCGAAGCGCGCTCATCACGGCGAGCGCCCCGTCTGTAAAGGCGTACACGCCGAACATCGGAGCCAGCGCGGCGAGCGAGGTGACGGGCGCAACGACCGCCACGTGACCGAACACGATTCCCACCGCGCCGCGCAGCAACACGGCCCACCAGTTCCGGGCGAGACCGTCCACCGCAAAACGCAATCTCATCTGTTCTTTAATGTTTTCCAAGTCATAGAAACTTTCCCCGGCTGCGAGATCCTGCCCCATTTCGCCTTCGGCCTTCATGTTCCAACCTCCTTGACTTACAAACTCCTATACGACCGAGGAGCCCGGGACCCAAATCGGGTGGATTACCTAATTCCAGACGAGAGAAAACCCGAGAGCCGTTAGAAAGAGTGGGGTAGCGAGGAACTTTCGGAATTCACCGAAGAGTTGGCGCGCCGCTGCCTACCCGACGGATCGCAAGCGAATTCCCGCCGTCGCGTTCGAGCAGCCGGGTCTCGCCGTGGCGCATGAGAAAAAAATTCCCGGACGATATCCCCTCGCGCTTCAGCGCCTCGGACAGCCGCTTCGGCGGTTCGTCGAGCGGCTCGTCGGTGAGACCGGTAAACGTTCCCCAGTGCATGCCGACCGAAAAGCGGGCGCCGAGATCCTTGTGAGCTGTGACCGCTTCGTCCGGATCCAGGTGATAGATCCGCATGAACCAGCGCGGCGCGTAACCGCCGACAGGGAGCGCGGCGAGATCGATCGGGCCGAAGCGCGCGCGGATGTCGGCGAAATCGCGCGAGTAGCCGGCGTCGCCCGCGTGGAAAAAGCGAAAATTCGGCGATTCGATCAACCAGCCGCCCCATAAAGTCTTGTTGGCGTCCCACGGCGTCCGCCTGCTCCAGTGCTGCACCGGAACAAAGTGGAACGTCAGGCCCTGGACGACACGGCTGTCCCACCAGTCGAATTCGTCTGCGGTTTGGATGTCGAGCGCCTCGAACCATCGCTTGAGGCCCAAGCCGACGAAGTAACGGGGCGGTCCTCCCGCCTGCGCCGCCAGCCGTGCCAGCGTCTCCTTGTCCATGTGATCGTAGTGATTGTGCGAGACGACAACGATATCGATGTGCGGCAAATCGGCGAAATCGAGCGCCGGCGGAACGACACGCCTGGGACCGGCGAAGGACAACGGCGACGCGCGCTCGGTCAAATGCGGATCAGCCAAAATATTCAGACCGCCGAGCTGCACGAGGAAGCTCTCGTGGCCAATCCACGTAAGCGTGTCGGCGGAGCGGTTCGACTTGAGGAACGCGACGTCGGGCTTGAGAAGAGGAAAATTCCAGCCGCCGGCCGGCGCCGAGGGCACCCCGTCGCGCCACTGCTCGAATTTCCATTTCCAAAAACTGCCCTTCTCCGCGTGTGGATAGAGGTTGCGGAAACCTTCGGGCGTGTGATGCGGCTTCGCGGGATCGAAGTACGGATTGGCCGCGCCGGCGCCAAGCCAAAGAATCAGGCCGAAGGCGGTCCTGCGCGCGGTGGTTTTCATGGATCCGCAAACTATGTTAGTGCTTCGATTGAGTTGCATCAAGCGAGCTGTATTCGCAGGAGTGCGTAAACGACCGTGTATTTCTGTTTGACTGTTCTTTTATTGATAGTGCCTGTTGGGTTTATGGGGTGTTCAAAACCCATCGAGCATAATGAAGAACTGGCGGGCAAGCGGGCGTTGGAGTTTGCCGAGATCACGTTGATTAAACAGAATTTCGATGAAGGCTACGCCCTACTCGCGAACAAGGCGAGAAGTTATGTCCCTGTCGAGACGTTCAAAAAGACGGTTTCCCGGTTGCATCCTGACGGGTATCCCTCCACCCTGACAGTGACGAAGTTCAAACCCATGCTCGAGGAAAAGGCTCTTTACGTATACTTACGCGGAGAAAACTCTGGCAGGGAGTTTCATTATACCTTGACCCTCAACGGAACCGCGGCTTCAGATTATCAGGTTTCCGTCATTGACCGCACGCGCTAGTCCCGTGATGTTCTCTTTTCGGCTTCGTGCTTTTTTTCGTGTTCCGACGACGCGGTGGGATGAACGTCCATGCCGGCGTGGCCGATCCGTTCGCCACGCGTGGCTTCGATCGGATGGAGTTGAAAGTTGACCCCGGCGGCCGGATTATCCTTTTTCTGCTTCGGCATCGAAAGAACCAGCACGCCGTTTCCGTACGTCGCGTTCGTCAGTCGGCCGTCCACCGCCTCGGGAAGCGAAACTTTGCGATAGTAGGGACCGATGGTCCATTCGTCGAGAATCACGTCGCGGCGATGCTGGCCGGGCCCGCGCTCTTCGCCTTTGATCTCCACTTTGTTCCCCGCAATCGTCACAGAAATGTTTTCCGGCTCCAGCCCGGGAAGCGGCGCGGCCAGGACGATATGCTCATCGGCGTTGTAAATCCGAACCGGAATCGTTTGTGTCTCGGTTGCCATCCAGCCTCCTTCATCCATCGATCAGCGTTCATTCTTACCGCCGGTGCTGATTTCGTAAAGAAACCAGATGCGCTTTTCGGTCTCGTCGAGAAGTTCCTGCAAAATATTTCCGGTCGGCGTGTCGCGGTTTTTATCGCAAATCTCGATTGCGGCGCGCTGATTTTCGGCAACGCGGCGGTTGTCCTCGATCAGCTCTTGAATCATCCGGTCCGGCGGCACGAACTCGTTGTTGTCGTCGCCGATGGTTTGAAGCTGGGCGATATGCGACACGCTCCGGATGGTCGTGCCGCCGATGCGGCGCACGCGCTCGGCCAGTGGGTCGATCGACGCGAAGATCGATTGCGCCTGCTCGTCCAACAGCAGGTGATAATCGCGATAATGCGAGCTGGCGACGTGCCAGTGAAAGTTCTTCGTCTTAACGAAAAGGGCGAAAGCATCGGCGATCAGCGGATTCACCGCTTCGACGACGGCGCGGACTTCTTCCGGCTTGAGGTCGGTCGGCGTCGCCAACGGCTTCGGAGCCGGAAAAGATTTGATCGGTTCGCCTGCCCTGTCGCGCTCGGCAGGCTGGGAAGCGTGTCTATGTGCGGCGGCATTTGCCATATTTATTCTCCTTCCGGGATTTTACTAAAGTGCAAACTTCACACGCGAACGGTGCTTACTTACAGAACTAGCACGCCGCCGGGCGGTCTAAATTAGGGTAAGTACCGAGCTTGGAAGGGAGAAAGGCCTGAGTTCGGTTAAGAGACCGCCGCAAAGAACTTCAAACCAGCTTTTTCAGCAGCGCGTGGATGGTTTTGTTCTTGCGGATCTCTTTGCGCAAGCCGACGAGATGATTTTGCCCCAGAATCAACGGCCCACCCTGATAAAAGCCGTCGTGATAGTAACAAAATCGGAGCGACTTCTGCCCGGAATCGAACGCGAGGAGCTGGATGGACGGCTCGTGATATTGCGTCTTGGACCGCGCCTCTTCGGCGATCCATCCGCCGCCCCAGTGCAGTTGAAAACGGCGCTTTCTAAGACCGTTTTTACCTTTTTTCATCTGCCTAAATCTCCTTCCACACCTTCGCCAGGCTGTCGCCATAGACGCTCAGATCCCACTCGCAGAAATAACCGAAAGGAGTGAGCCATACCGAGTAGCCGGCGCCGCGGAGACGTTGGCTGGCCTCATTCATGAAAGTTTCCGTGAACGGCGCCAACGCGCTCTCGCCGCCGAGATGGGCGAAAGAGTGGAGCACGACATTTTTGAGCCCGCGCTTGTTCGCCAGCCACTTGATGTGCTTGAGAGTTTGTCTTAGCAGCGAGCTTCGCCGCTCGCTATTTTCGTCGGCGGCCTCGGCATGGAGAAAAATCACCAGCGCTTCGGCGACGCTCTCTTCGGCTTCCCGATCCGGGACTTCGGCCAGCGTCTTCGAGTGCGTCTTCCAGCGAAACTGCTTGGCTTGAAAGCAGAGTAACTTCATTGCCGATGAAGTTAGCAGCAGGAAAGTACCGATGCAAAGCGGGCGCGCGCCGGCTTGAACAGGAAATTGAATCGCTGATATGGTTGTTCATATCAACTTCCGTCGTAACGGAGAACCCCATGGCTGAGAACGACCTCAAGTTCGGCATCGCGGCGCCGCAAATACACACGAGCCTGCCCGTAAATGTCGATGAGATACAACGTTACCTGCGGCGCGCCGAGGAGCTGGGCTTTCACAGCATCTGGGTGCAGGAGCAGGCGATGCTTCGACAGGCTCCCGCCGCGATCGAAGGCATCACGATGCTGAGCTATGCCGCCGCGGTCACGCGGCGCGCGCGTCTCGGCATGGCGGTCTTCCTGATCAACTTGCGCAATCCCATTCAGCTCGCGAAGAGCCTCGCCAGTTTCGATCAGTTGAGCCAGGGACGGCTCATCGCCGGCGTCGGGCTGGGGGCGGTGACCCGGCTTTATCAGGCGTACGGCCTTTCGCCGGACAAACGGCTTGCCCGGTTCAACGAAGCGCTGACTCTCATACAAAAATTGTGGACCGAGGAAAACGTCACCTTCGAAGGAAAGTTCTGGCAGCTCAAGAACGCGACCCTCGTGCCGAAGCCGTGCCAGAAGCCTCACCCGCCGATCTGGTTCGGCGCCAACGAGCCGGCGGCGCTCCGGCGCGCGGCGCTCCGGGGCAGCGGTTTTATCGGCGCGGGCTCGTCGGCGACGGCGAATTTCAAAGAGCAGGTGAAAATCGTGCGGCAAGCTCTCGCCGAAACAAAAAAGAACCCGGCGGAGTTCACGATCGGCAAGCGCGTCTACATCGCCGTCGATCGCGACCGCGGCCGCGCGGCGAAGCGACTGAAAGAATGGTTCGGCTTGTACTATGGCGCGCCGGACCTCTCGGAGAAAGTTTCGGTCTGGGGCAGCGCGGAAGAATGCGCCGCGCAGTTGAGCGAGATCGCCGCCGCCGGCGCGCGCGTCCTCGCCCTCAATCCGGTCTTCGACATGATGGAGCAGATGGAAGTCCTCGCGGGAGAGGTGATCCCGAGAGTCCAAAGATGAAAGCTGAAAGATGAAGGATGAAATTCGGATTGGACCCTTGTTCCTTTCAGCCTTCCGCCTTCATCCTTCATCCTTGCTTGAGGACGCCCTGTTGGAGTAAAGAGTCAAACAGGAGACGAGTTTTGGAAAGGAGATGACCATGGGCATCAAACTCTACCAAAGCGAGACTTCCATGTTCTGCGAGAAGGTGCGGATCGTACTCAGAATGAAAAACCTTTCCTACGAAGTATTCGACGTGAAACCCGACCGCCAGCCGCTGATCGATTTCTCGGGCCAGCGGAAAGTCCCGGTCATGGAATACAACGGCCAATGCGTCATCGATTCAACCTTCATCTGCGCACATTTGGAGGCGAAACATCCCCACAACAGCATTTACCCGAAAAACCCCTCGGACAAAGGGCACTGCCTCATGCTTGAAGACTGGGCCGACGAGGTTTTGAATATGGCCATACGCATGCTGCGGCGCGCCGAAACTCCGGAGGCGCGCAAGGAGGCGGAGAAAGGCCTCGATATCCACTTCCACACGCTGAACCATTTTTTCACCGACAAGCAGTTCATATTCGGTCAGATGACGATGGCCGACATCGCGATCTTCGTCCAACTTCACTATCTCTACACCGTGGTCAAATACGCGATCCCCCCGGAGCACAGAAATCTCCTCAGATGGATGGACCTCATGCGGCGCAGCTTGAAACTCGACTCGCTTCAAGCCGTCGCGGCATAACAACCGGGCGTCGGGAGCAATGAAGATTACGATAGACAGAAGCAAGTGCCGAGGCGTCAGGAACTGCGCCTCGATCGCGCCCAACGTCTTCGACATCGACGGCGAATTCAAAGCGATCGTCCTCGATCCCCACGGCGACGGCGACGAAGATATTATGAAAGCGGCCAAGTTCTGCCCCGTCCAGGCGATCCTCCTCGACGATGAAGAAAGCGGGAAGAGAATCTTTCCCTGAGCAGGCTGCTGAAATATCCCGCGCTCACCCTTCGACAAGTCTCAGAGCCTGCCCTGAGTTCATCGAAGGGGCGAACGGGTTTAGTATTCAATCGTTGATTGTCCGTTCGTGCTGAGCCCGTCGAAGCACGAAAAACTACGTTCACGACTTCGAGGCGGCTTTATTCTCCATCGTGGTTGAGAAAAAACCAAAGAAAGCGCCGGGCAAGCGAAGAAAAAAACCCGCGGGACAATCCTGCGGCCTGACTGCGACCGAGCTGCAGTCGGGCGCGGCGCCTCAGGAAATCGCCGAGCTGGGACGCGCCGTCGAGCGCGACGGCGGCAAAGTGCTCGGCGCCTACTGCGAGCCCTATGGCGGGCGGTGGGTGATTTTCGCCGCTCTACCGATCGATCAGGTCGAGCCCACTCCGTACCAGCGCAATCTCTCCGACACGCACGTGCGCAGGCTCGAAACGGTCATCGGCAAGCTCGGCCGGTTTCTCGACCCGATCATCGTCGTGCGGACGAAGAAAGCCGGTGAAAACGGCGTCCGCTATTGGACGCCGAACGGCCATCACCGGCTTTCCGCGATGCGCACTCTCGGCGCCAAGTGTATAACGGCGATCATCGTGCCCGAGGAGACCGCGGCGTATCAAATTCTCGCGCTCAACACGGAGAAGGCGCACAATCTCCGCGAGAAGGCTCTCGAAGTGATCCGCATGTACCGCGAGCTGGCCACGCTGGACGACGCCGGGGAGGACAGCTACGCTCTGGAATTCGAGGAGGCGGCATTCATCACGCTGGGACTTTGCTACGAAGAGCGCCCGCGCTTCAGCGGCGGCGCGTATCATCCGGTGTTGAGAAGAGTGGATAACTTTCTGAAAAGACCGCTCAAGACGGCGCTGGAGACACGCGCGGCGCGCGCCAGGGCATTGATCGAGCTCGACGACCTGGTCGTCAAGCAAGTCGAGGCTCTGAAGGCGCGCGGCATGACCAGCCCCTATCTCAGAAGCTTCGTCGTCGCGCGCATCAACCCGCTCCGCTTCCGGCCCAAAGACGCCGCGCCGCTCGGCTTCGACGAGACGATGGAGCGGATGACGAAGGCGGCGGCCAAATTCAATCCGGAAAAAGTGAAGATGGAGGATCTGGCCCGCTCCGGCGGCGCGCCGGAGGCGGCCGTTGAATAAGCCGGCCGGAGTCTCTCGCGGCGCTCGCATGCTGGACGCCGTCCGCGAAGTCGGCGCGGAGCGTCTGAAATTCATCGGCGTCATCACCGGCGGCCACTTTTTCATTCACTGGTTCCAGCAATTTTATCCGGTGGTTCTGCCGTCGATCAAAGCCGGGCTCGGCCTCAGCGATGTCCAGGTCGGCGCCCTCAACTCGGCGCGAAATTTTACCCAAGGCACGCTCGATCTTCCTTCGGGCATGCTCGCCGACGCAGCGGTACGCCATCGCGGGCTCATCCTCGCGTCGGCGCTCGCCTCGATGGGCGCCGCTTACTTCCTCATGGGAATCGCGCCGGCGTTTTTCTGGGCGCTGGTGGCTTCGGGCCTGGTGGGATTGGGCACGGCGTTGTGGCATCCCGCCGCATCGGCGTCGCTCTCCAACCGGTTTCCCGAGCGGCGCGCGACGGCGCTGGCCGTGCACGGCATGGGCGCGACGATCGGCGATACGCTGACGCCGTTGGGCGCCGGCCTTCTTCTAGTCGCCTTTCACTGGGAATCGGTCCTGGCGCTGCAGCTCGTGCCCGCACTGGTTCTCGGTTATCTGGTCTGGCGCGGCCTGGCGGGTTTTTTTGTCGGCTCCAAGTCGCGCCCGTGGCGCGCCGCCGAGCTGCGCGAAGTGTACGATCTCGCGCGGAACCGGCTCTTTCTCGGCATCTGCCTCGCCACCGCCTTTCTCCAGATGGGGCGCGTGACGGTCAGCACGTTCCTGCCCATTTACATTCAGGAGCATCTCGGTTACTCCCCCGGCGGGCTTGGCGTTTATTTCGCGCTGCTGCACGCGATGGGCACGATCTCCCAGCCGGTGATGGGCCATCTCTCGGACCGCTTCGGCCGCAAGGCGGTGCTGCTTCCTTCGTTCATCGCGCTGGGAATTTTATTTTTCCTGCTCGCGGTGGCTGCGCCCGGCGTTCCGCTCGCGCTCGTCGTCAGCGCGATCGGTCTCTTCTTCTACACGCTCATCAACGTCACCAATGCCGCCACGATGGACGTCGCCGGCGCCAACATCCAGGCATCGTCGTTCGGCCTGGCCTCGCTGGTCACTCAGATCCTGATTATTCCGACGCCGATCGCCGCCGGCTATATGATCGGCGTCTACGGAATTCTCTCCGTCTTCTGGCTCTCGGGAATTTTTTTGCTCCTGGGCGCGGCGACGCTCGTGCCGCTTCGGCTATATCGAGGAACGGGAAAATAATTGGGCTATTCAGGGTTTCCTGTGAAGAACACTTCACCACAGAGTAATTCATGTACCACTGGGTACAGCACAGCGGATGAAAATGATAGTGTTGTGCTGCCGAAGACCAATGACCGGAGGTCGATCTGCGTCTATCGTTTTGAGCCTGCACAGAGTACGACCCGAGTATTCCGAGGA
>DASXUF010000108.1 GCA_036504975.1 Candidatus Binatia bacterium
TCGCCGCTTTCAAGCAAAAGCTCGAAGAGACGGAGAAAAAAGCTCAGGCGCTGAAGGCCGAGGCCGAGGAAAATCATCGCGATCTCCACACGGAGGCGTCGGTTCTGAAGAAGAAGCTGGATGCCAAGATCGGCGATCTCGAAAAGCGACTGGAAGACCGCGGAAGTCTTTTAGAGAAGCGCAACGCTGAGATTGCGGCATTCAAACTCAAGGCGGAAGAGGCGGAGAAAAAAGCCCGGGCGCTAAAAATTCAAGCCGAGGAAGCTCAACGGAGTTTCCACGTCCAGGGAGCGGCCTTCAAGAAAAAAGTGGAAGAAGGGTTGAATGCCAAGATCGACGAGCTGGAAAAGCGCTTGGAGGACAGGGAGACTCTTTTGCAGAAGCGCGCTGGAGAGATCGCCGTTTTCAAGTCGAAGGCGGAAGAGGCTGAGAAGAAAGCGCATGCGCTGAAGATCCAGGCCGAGGAAGCCGAGCGCCATGCCCATACGGAGACTTCGGCCCTCAAGAAAAAACTGGAGCAAGAGCTGAACGCCAAAATCGATGAGCTCGAAAAGCGCTTGGAGGACAGGGAGAGTCTTCTACAGAAGCGCGACGAAGTGATCGCCGCTTTCAAGTTAAGAGCGGAAGAGGCGGAGAAAAAAGCCCAGGCGCTGAAAAATCAGGGACAAAAAGATCGTCCAGTTTCCCAGGCTCAAGACGCCAATCAGAAAAAGTCGCTGGAGCTGGAGCTGAAAGAAAAGATCCTGGAGCTCAAACAGCTCCAAGAACAAGTCAATCATAAAGACGGGCTTCTGAGCCTCATGGCCAAGCGCAATGCCGAGCTTGCAGATCTAAAATCAAAGGCGGATCAGAGAATCGATTTCTTGGAAGTTCAATTGCAGGAAAGTCAGCCAGTGCTCCGTACCGAAGATTCCATCGCTCTTCAGAGCTACAAGCCTCGAGACAGCTAAGACAGAAAGAACATCCCGCCATCGGGGCGGAACGAGCGCCTGTGCTTGTTCAAGACCTTGTGAGTTGGAGCCCGGGCGCTACGAAAATCAATTCAAACCGGATGGGAATTCGCGCCCTTGTGGTTGGGTGGGGAAGCTATGGTTGTGGAGGAGAGGGCTTTGTCGATCTTCTCAAGGGACTCACCGACAAACGTTGTCCCGATCCTGCCTCGGACATATTCCAACGACTCTCTCATGATATTGCAGGCGGCCGCGATTCCCCCCAAACGCTCTTCCGCCTCCGCCACTCGGGCCGAGCAGCCTTCCTGGACCACCTGCAATTGGCTCCGTAATTCCTGTAGCTCTTCTTTTAAAAGTGCGTAAGGCTTCGGCGCAGACTTGTCGTGGGAGAGGCACTTTCCGCCACGATGCCACGTTAGAGCGGCACAGGCGCTGCAACGCAACTTCTCTTCCGTGCCGTCGCCGAAGCACGTAATGCAGCTTTGCTCCTTGTATAAGCTCCCATGGGAACAGACGCTGGCATCTTTCAGCTGAACTTTTAGCCGTTCAATCTCGGCCACCAGCATGGGGACATCATTTTGTATCAAATTTTGCGCGTTTGAGCCTTGACCGAAGAGTTTGTTAACCTCCTCAACTCGGGCCTTGATCTCTTGAAGCTTTTTATCTTCCATGGCTAATCGCCTCCGACGAGTGTCAGGCTTAGTTGACCCCCTAGGTTTTTAGGGTTCTTAACCTTAACGGATTTCGGCACTCGTCCGCACATTTTTGATCATTTCTAAGGGGGTTCGCCCCTAATCGGCTTATGCAGCAAAGTCAGTGCCAAGAATCGCTAAGATTGGACCCCGGAAAAAAGCGGGTAAATAAAGTGACGTTGAAACCCCGCGATTGAATGTTAGAATACGTCGGCATGGAATCGACAACTGGGTTTCCCGTCTTGCCCGAAAGAATCAGCGGCCTCGGCAAGTTGGCGTTCGATCTCTGGTGGACCTGGAATGAGGAAGGTCGCGAGGTATTTCGGCGACTCGACTATCACCTCTGGCGCTTAACCGAGCACAATCCGGTGCGCATGCTGCAGATGGTGCCGCGCGAGCGGCTGGAGCAGGCCGCCGCCGACGCTTCTTTTCTCGCCGTCTACGATTGCGCGATGGAGGCTCTCAAAAGAGCCTTGACGTCCGAAGATTCATGGTGGTCGCGTGGATATCCGCATCTGGCGAAGCGTCCGATCGCTTACTTCTCCGCGGAGTTTGCGCTTCATAATTCGTTGCCGATTTACGCCGGCGGCCTGGGCGTGCTTGCGGGCGATCTCTGCAAGGAAGCGAGCGACCTCGGTCTACCGCTTGTGGGCGTCGGTTTTATGTATCCCCAGGGGTATTTCCATCAGCAAATCTCCTCCGGGGGATGGCAGGAGGAGGTCTACGAGCAGTTGAACTGGCAACAGGCGCCGATCGAACCGGCGCTGTCGTCCGACGGCAAGCCCTGCATCCTTCCGGTGCCGCTCGGCAACCGTTCGGTCCACGTCGCGGTGTGGCTCGTTCGCGTCGGCCGGGTGAAATTATATCTGCTCGACACCGACTTGGAAGAAAACTCTTCGTGGGACCGCGAGCTCTCGGCGCGGCTCTACGGCGGGGACCGAAGCACGCGCGTGCAGCAGGAAATCATCCTCGGCATCGGTGGCGTCCGGGCGCTCCGTGCGTTGGGTCAAGATCCGGTCGTGTGGCACCTCAACGAAGGGCACGCGGCGTTCGTGGTCTTGGAGCGCGCGCGCGAGATCGTGGAGCGCGGGGAGAGCTTCGACAAAGCGTTGGAACAAGTCCGCGGCACGACCGTGTTTACCACGCACACACCGGTCGCCGCCGGCCACGACGTCTATCCGATCGAGACGGTGGAGGCCAATCTAAAGATTTGCTGGGGGGCGCTCGATAAGTATCGCGAGGATTTCTTGAAACTCGGGACGTATAACAACGGCAGCGGGTCGATGTTTAACATGACGGCTCTGGCGCTTCGCGGCGCGGGTGCCGTCAACGGAGTGAGCCGCGTCCACGGGCGAGTGACGCGCGACATGTGGGCGCCGGTCTGGCCCGGGACCGCGGAGAGCGATCGACCCGTGGAAGTGGTGACGAACGGCGTGCATGTGTCTACATGGATCGCGCCTGATATGGCCAAGCTCTTTGATCGCCACTTGGGCGCGGCTTGGCGCGGGGGCCACGATGAACCGGCCCTCTGGGACGGCATCTTGGCGATTCCCGACGAAGAGTTGTGGAATATTCGCCAGCAGCTCCGAAGTTACTTGATCGCCTTCATCCGCGAGCGCACCCGCCAGCTTTGGATGGAAGAGCGAGTGAGCGCAACGCGGGTCGTGGCGGCCGGCACTCTGCTCGATCCGACCGCGCTCACGATCGGCTTCGCCCGCCGCTCCACCGAATACAAGCGGCCCGAGCTTATCTTTCACGATCCCAAGCGGCTGACGCGCATTCTTTTCGCGTTGAGAAAGCCGGTCCAGATCGTGTTTGCCGGCAAGGCCCATCCTGCGGACGATCGCGGCAAGTATTCCTTGCAGCGTCTCTACAAGCGCGCCGCCGATCCGTCGTTCGGCGGTCGCATCGCCTTCATCGAGGACTACGACGTGCACGTCGCGCACTTTCTCGTGCAAGGGTGCGACGTCTGGCTCAACACGCCGCGCCGGCCGTTCGAGGCGAGCGGGACGAGCGGCATGAAGGCGTCGATCAACGGCGTTCTCCATCTGAGCACCGGCGACGGCTGGTGGGTGGAAGGGTACACGGGCGCCAACGGATGGCTCATCGACGGCGGCCTCCCCGACGGCGATCCGTCCGCGGTGGATGCGGCGGAGGCCGACGCGCTCTACCGGTTGTTGGAAGAAGAGGTGGTGCCCAACTTCTATGAACGCGACTCCGAGAATATTCCGCGGCGCTGGGTGCGAATGGTGAAGGAAGCGATCCGCACGGTGACGCCGCACTTCAGCGCCCGCCGCATGCTGAAGCAATACGCGGACGAAATGTACGCGCCGGCGGCCGATCGGGCGGTGGCGCAGTCCTCTTAGCTAGGATCGCGCCGTCTATCTCTTAAGCTCCTATTTCTTCAACTCCCGACTCAGGCGTTTCAGCAATTCGTTGAACCGGCGCTGCATGGCGATCATCTGCTCGCGCATGTGGAGCGCGACTTCGGCGCCTTCGAGATTGACGCCCATCTCTTCGATGAGGAGATGCGCGACGCGGATGCGATCGACCTCTTCCAGCGGATAGAGCTTCTGGCGGTCGCGCACGATGGGAGTGATGAGGCTCTCCTGTTCCAGGCGCCGGATGAAGTCCTCGTCGACGCAGCAGAGGTCGATGATTTCCGCGATGCGAAGGTATTTTCGTGCCATGGTTGGCTCTCGTTCTATAGCCGCAAGTTTTTACGTACGTCTTCGTCGTAAGCCTGGTCGACTTTCTCCACCGCTTCCCGGGGCACGCCGTTCTTCGGCACCTGAACCATCAGCCGCAGATATAAATCTCCGGCCGGCGATTTCCCGTGCGCGGGCACTCCCTTGCCTTTGACGCGCAGAAGCTGGCCGCTCTGCGCGCCCGGCGGAATTTTTACTTTTACCGGGCCGGTCGGCGTTGGCACTTCGACGGTCGCGCCGCGGATCGCTTCGCCGATGGTAATCGGGAGGTCCATTGTGAGATCTCTGCCTTCCCGCGTGAGCAGGGGATGGGGCCTGATTCGCGGAGTGATGTAGAGATCCCCCGGCGGTCCGCCGCGAACGCCGGGTCCGCCTTTTCCCGGGATCCGGATGCGCCTCCCGGTTTCCGCTCCCGGCGGTATGTTGACGCGAATCGTTTCCGGCTGCGCGTTGCCCGCGCCGTCGGGACGCTGCAGCGACAGCGCGGTTTGAAAGCCGCGCACGGCATCGAGAAAGTCGATGTCCATCGCCGCTTCGATATCCTGGCCCTGCACGGGACCGGTTTGCGTTTGGCGGCGGCCTCTCCCGAATATACCACCGAGATCGCCGAAGATGTCGCCGAGATCGTTGATGTCGAATTCCTGCGCGCTGAAGCCGCCACCGTACGATCCGCCTGTACGGGAAGCCTGCTCCTGCCACTGCTTGTAAGTCCGGGCTTTGTCCGCGTCAAATCCGGAAGCGAGCCCGGCCTCGCCGAACTCGTCGTAGAGTTTGCGCTTCTCGGGATCGCTTAGGACGTCGTGCGCCGCGGAGATGTCTTTGAATTTCGCTTCGGCTTCTTTGTTCCCCGGATTAATGTCGGGGTGATACTTACGCGCGAGCTTGCGGTACACCTTGCGGATTTCGTCCTGAGATGCGCCGCGCTCGACGCCCAAAATTTTGTAAAAGTCACGTTCGGCCATCTTTGTAAAGATAATGCTAAATCGGCGGGTTGCAAGAGGAAAGCTGCCGATCCGCTTAGTTTCTCTTCGGCAGCAGGACGGCCATCAGGACGACGCTGATGATAGAAAGAACGCCGAGCAGCCAAAAAATCGTCGGGATGCTCGTCGCGACGAGAAGAATACCGACGAGAGTCGTGGAAAGAGTCTTCGATACCTGCTGGAGCAATCGGTCGAACGAAATGATTCCGCCGCGCAGCTCGGCGGGCGCGTTTTGCGTGAGCAGGCTCTTCTGCATCGGCGAGATCACGCCGTTGCCCAGGCCGTAGAAGAACAGCACGGCGCCGACGAGCCAGACTCCGGGCATGAACGGCACGGCGACCATCGCGATGCCGCAGACGACGAAAGCGATAAAAAGCAGTTTGGCTTTGTCCCGCCCCGCCGCCAACCTTCCTGCCTGGCTCGCGGTCAGCATCGCGCCGGTGGAAAAGAAAACGTAGAGAAGCCCGGCGGTCGCCGTCGAGACCGAATGCGTGCGCACGACGAAAAGAGGCAAGTAGGTGAGAAATCCGTAGTCGAGAAAAAATCTCAGGAAGCCGCCGCAAAACGCGACCATCAAGCGCGGGTGGCGCGTGAGGCGGAACATGTCTTTGAGATACTTCCAGTTGTCGTCGTGATGGGTCCCTTTAGTTTCGGGCATCCACAAGAGGCAGCATAGTCCCATAGGCACGGCGAGGAAATAAAGGAGAAACGGCCAGAACCATGCGATAGCGGCGAGGATACCGCCGAGCGGCGGCAAAATAAGATAGCCGACGCGGTCGATGAAAACCTTCAGGCCCTGGCCGCCGATTTCGTAGTCTCCTTCGAGAAGGTCGCCGATCAGAACAATGGTCAGCGGGATCACCGCGCTGAAACCGATTCCTTGAATGGCGCGGAACGTGAGAAGCCAGCCGAACGTCGGCGCGAACGCCATCGCGGCGCCGCTGAGACCGAAGAGAATCAGTCCCCACGCCAGCAGATGGCGCCGGCCGTAAAGGTCCGCCATGATTCCGAAGATCGGCGACAGGACGATCGCCGGCCCCGTGAAGACGGTCATGATCAGCGCCAAGGCCGAGTCGCTGATGGCGAACGGCTCGATCAGAGCGGGAAGGGCCGGTTGGATGAAGTTGAAGCCCATCATCAGCGCCAAGCTCGAGCCGTAGACGAGCGCGAGCGCCCTGCGCTTTTCGGGCGAGAGTTCTCCCAGGCCGAAGACGGTCGCGATGGAAGGCGCGCGCATGAACGGAAGGTAAACTAGACGCAGCGGTGAGTCAATGAACTTTTGTTCGCGAGCGCGTTCTTTGACTGAAACGATGATCCATAGTAAGGAAGCCTCGACTCGAAGGAGGATGACGCTATGATTTTATTGCTTGGTCCGGACGACATCACCGGCCTCATCACGATGAAGGAAGCCGTGGAAGCGATGGAGCAGGGGCTCAAAGATTGGGCCGGGAATCGTGAGCTCGGCGCGTTGCGCCGGCGCGTGCATGCTCCGTCGGGCGCGCGAGTGACGGTCCATCAGGGCGCCCCAGCCTCGGCCGGGGTAACAGGATTGCTCACCCATTGCGAGCAGGTGGTTATCCATGCCGACGGCCGGCAGACCTATGCCGTGCGCGGCCGTCCGGTGCGCGTGATTTACAATGCGGATAACTCGGAGCTTCTCGCCGTGACGATCGGCGAGGTGAGAGTGCGCGAGCTTCCGGAGGTCAACAATGTAGCGACCGTTCCCACAGCCTCGGCGACGGCGGTGGGAGTGAAGCTGCTCGCGCGCAAGAATTCGCGCCGCATCGGCATTCTGGGTTCCGGGGGACAGGCCCGCTGCCAGCTTGTGGCCTGCAAGGCGGTGCTTCCCGGGTTGGAGGAAGCCAAGGTCTATAGTCCCACGCCTGAGAACCGCGCGAAATTTGCGGCGGAGATGACCGAGCTTCTCGACATCGAAGTCCGGCCGGTCGGAAGCACGCGGGAAGCGATCCAGGGCGTCGACGTTCTTCTCTCGGTTACAAACGCGAACGTTCCTACTTTCGACGGCAACTGGCTGGAGCCGGGAATGCATCTCTGCTCGATCGTTTCGAGCAATATCGGGCTCCTCCGCGGGGGTTTCATCAGGCAAAAACGGCGGGAAGTCGACGACGCGACGCTGAAGCGCGCCGATATCATTGCGTGCAATTCAAAAGAGCAGGAAAGGCTGGACGAGCCCGGGATTCTCTGGGATCCCATTCAGCAGGGAATCATCTCATGGGAGAAGGTGTGGGATTTCATGGATCTGCTCAGCGGCCAAGTGCCGGGCCGGATCAGCGAGCGGCAAATCAGCTTCTTCAAGAACAACGCTTCCTGGGGCGTCGGCGATCAGGCGATCGGCGCGCTTCTTTACCGGCGCGCTCTGGAGCGGGGAATCGGAACCAGGCTCCCGATCGACGGCGCCGAGTACCGGGAATAAACCTCTCTTGACAGCCCTCCGCCTTCGTGTAAAGAATACACCAAACTAGTGTAATTTTTACGCTAACTCGCGGAGGCCAGGGCATGGAATCGTCGCTTTACGTCGAACAAAAAAATCCGCGCGAGCTTTACGAGCACCTCGCGCGTCTGGAAGATGCGCATGCCTACACTCCCGAGAGCTGCGAACAATTCGCCGGGCAGATCCGGGAAATCCACCGGCTCAAGAAGCAACGCAACGCCGTGATCCTCGCCCACAATTACCAGAGGCCGGAGATCTTCGAGGTAGCGGACTTCATCGGCGATTCGCTGGAGTTGGCACGGCAAGCGACTCGAATCGACGCCGACCTCATCGTTTTTTGCGGCGTCCATTTCATGGCCGAGAGCGCGAAGATATTGAACCCGGAGAAGACCGTGCTGCTGCCGGATCTTCGCGCCGGCTGTTCGCTCGCCGACAGCGTCACGGCCGAGCGCCTCGCCGAGCGCAAAGAAGAGCTGCGTCGGCTCTATCCCGATCTGGCCGTGGTGAGCTACGTCAACACGACCGCGGACGTGAAAGCGGAATCGGACGCTTGCTGCACCTCGTCGAACGCTGCAAAAGTCGTCAATGCCTTGCCCAACCGGCACATTCTTTTCGTCCCGGACGAGAACCTCGCGCGCTACGTGCAGCAGAACAGCGACAAGACAATCATCGCCGGGGACGGCAACTGCTACGTCCATCATCAAATCACGCCGGATGAGATCATGAACGTCAAAGAGAAGCTCCCGCACGTCAAAGTTCTCGTCCATCCGGAGTGCCGCGCGGACGTTCTGGCGCTGGCAGACGCCGTCTTGAGCACCAGCGGCATGGTCCAGTACGCGACGGAGAGCGCGGCTTCTGAGTTTCTGGTCGTGACCGAATGCGGCCTGTCCGACCGGCTGCTGCTCGAACTGCCCGAGAAGAAATTCTACAAAGCCTGCAAGCTCTGCCGCTACATGAAGATGATCACGCTGGAAGATACCCTTGATTCTCTGCAGCGCATGCGCTACGAGATCACCCTCGACGAAGACGTTCGCGCCCGCGCCGAAGTGGCGCTCAGAAAAATGTTCGAGCTCGGCCGATAGCCCGCCTGCTTTTTCAGGAAATGCGGCCGGGCCCTTGACAGACGATCGCGTTGGTATATGAAAAGTTAAGATCCGCCGCATATTCGCGATCAAACTCACGAGCCATTCAAAGGAGGGCCGTCATGGCAAAATATCTACTGATCGAATCGAGAGATCCCTTCGACAGCGCGGACTCTGAATATTTCGCCGGTCTGGTCCAGGGGATCGCCAAGAGAGGGAACGAGGCGACGCTGTTTCTCATACAGAATGGGGTTCTTCCGGCGCGCAAGGGATCGAAGTACAACGGCGTCATCTCCGATCTGATCAAGAACAAAGTCAAGGTGGTCGCCGATCGCTTCTCGCTGAAAGAGCGCGGAATACGCCGGCTCGCCGAAGGCGTCGATACCGCGGACACGGACCGGCTCGTGGATTTGCTCCTCGAGCCGGGCACGAAAGCAATTTGGCATTAACGATCTGGAGGTGAATTATGGCTTCTGGAAAAACAGTGACGGTGGCGATCATGGATGCTCCTTACGAGTCTGCGAACTCGACGACCGCGCTGCGCATCGTTCAGTCCGCTTTGGAGAAGGGGCACAACGTCAACGTCTTTGCCTACGAGGGCGCCGTCAATCTCACCATGAAGGCGCAGGCGCCCCATCCGAATCCGGTCAAGGGAACCTCCGTCGAGCAGGAAGCGCACCCGACGACGAAGGATTGGGTCTCCGCGCTGTTCAAGCTGGCGAGGGAAAAAGACGCGAAGCTCGACTGGGTGAACTGCGGCCTCTGCGTGGACGAGCGCGGCGCCGGCGACTGGATCGAAGGGCCGCGGCGCGGAGGACCGAAAGATTTTCTCGACGCCTCATCGGCGAGCAGCGCAACGCTCGTCATCCCGACCAAGTAAGCGAGGGAGGAAGTCATGCCGAAGATTTTGAATATTGTCGAAACCGCCTACCGGGGAACTTTAGAAGAGCAGGACGACACGATCCTCTGGCTGACCCACATGCTGAAGAACGCCGGGGCGGACATCTCGCTTCTCTTACGCGCGAACGCGGTGAACTACGGCGCCAAAGGCCAGGACGCGTCGGGTCTGCATTTCGGCGAGATCAAAATGACGCACCCGCCGGAGATCGACAAAGACATCGAGAAGATGATGGAGAAAGGCGTCTCGATGTATCTGGTCGAAGAGGATGCGCGCGAGCGGGGATTGACCGACGACGATCTCTTGAGCGGCGTCCGAAGGATCAAGCGACAGGGGATTCCCGAGCTCATCGACGAGCACGATCAAGTCTGGCACTGGTAGCGCTTTCGGCAAACTTCACGACGTATTGCCGCGGCGTTAATTTTTTGTTGGCCGCACGCCGCGCCGGCGCCATTACCGCTCGTTCTTTTTGGGATAGTTTTTGCACACCCTCTTGCAGGGAAAGCGCGCCTTTGGCCATCCCGGAATAGCGCCCGCCTGGACCCATAGCACCAAGGAGGGCGTCGGCGCCGCTTATCATACGGCGAGCCGCGTCTGGTTTACTCATTCCCACGGCATACTCAACGAAGTTTATTACCCCACGGTCGATTCCCCGCAGATCCGGGATCTTCAATATCTCATCACGGACGGCGAGAGCTTTTTTCACGAGGAGAAGCGGGATCTTTCCACCGAGTTGGAATACGTCGATCATCACACGCCGGCGTTCCGCATCACCAATCGGGAGCCGCGGGGGCGTTATCGAATCGTCAAAGAGGTCATCGCCGATCCGCACCTTCCCTGCGTGCTTATGCAGACGCGCATCGAAGGCGACGAAGATTTTCTCAAGAAGCTCCACCTCTACGTTCTCGTCGCGCCTCATCTCGAGAGCCGGGGATGGGGCAACAACGCCGCCAAAGTAGAGGTTTGCGGAAAAACGATTCTGGTCGCCTTTCGCAACGACACGTATCTCGCTCTCGGCGCGACCGCGCCATTTAAAAAAACATCGTGCGGCTACGTCGGCTCGAGCGACGGTTGGACCGATCTGCACGAAAATTTCCGCATGGATTGGGCATTCGACTTCGCCGACGACGGCAACGTCGCGCTGACCGGAGAGATCGACCTTTCGGCATCGCGGTCATTCACCCTCGGTCTCGCCTTTGGGCCCGGTTATCAAGCCGCCACGACCACACTCCTGCAATCGCTCGGTATTCACTTCGAAGAGCAGCGCAAGCGCTACCAGGAGCAGTGGCGCCGCGCGCGCTGCCACATCTTTCCTCTGGAGCAGGTTTCCGGCGACGACGGCCGCCTTTACTGCGTCAGCCACACGCTGCTCCACGCGCACGAAGACAAAACCTTTCCCGGGGCGATCATCGCCTCGTTGAGTATTCCCTGGGGGGAGGAACGGAGCGACGAGGAAGGGTTGGGAGGTTATCACCTCGTCTGGACGCGCGACCTATGCCAGAACGCGATGGCGCTTCTGTCGACCGGCGATGCGGAGACCCCGCTTCGGGCGCTGATCTATTTGGCGGCGGCGCAGCGGTCCGACGGCGGCTTCAACCAAAATTTTTGGATCGACGGCGAGCCGTATTGGCACGGAATACAACTGGATGAAGTGTCGTTTCCGGTGATGCTCGCTTGGCGGCTGAAAGAGCTCGGAGCGCTCCAGGAGTTCGATCCTTACCCGATGGTTTTGAAGGCCGCGCGCTATCTGGTCGAGCGTGGCCCGGCCACGCCGCAGGAGCGCTGGGAAGAGAACGGCGGTTATTCTCCCGCGACGTTGGCGGCGAATATCGCCGCGTTGATTTGCGCCGCGGATTTCGCGCGGGTCGGCGGCGACGGCGCGAGCGCGCGGTTGCTCGAAGAGTACGCCGACTTTCTCGAATCGCGCGTCGAGAGCTGGACGGTGACGACTCAAGGTTCTTTGGTCCCGGGAATTTCCCGCCACTTCATTCGGATTCATCCGGTCGATCCGCAAAATGACCAGCCGGTGGAAGACCCCAATCTGGGAATTATTGCGATTCGCAATCGGCCGCCGGGAGAGCCGTTCGAGTTCGCGGCCAAAGACATCGTCGATGCGGGATTTTTGGAGCTGGTTCGCTACGGCATTCGCAAGCCGCGCGATCCTCTGATTGAAGACTCGCTGGAAGTCGTGGACGCGGTTCTCAAGGTAGAAACTCCCGTCGGGCCGTGCTGGCGGCGCTACAATTACGACGGTTACGGTCAACGGGAGACCGGCGGCGGATTTAACGGCTGGGGGCGGGGCAGGGCGTGGCCCTTGCTCACGGGCGAGCGCGCCCACTACGAATTCGCGGCGGGCCGGCAGGTGAAGCACTTAATTCGCGCGATCGAAGGCTTCGCCTCGAAGGGCGGGATGCTTCCCGAGCAGGTTTGGGATCAAGCGGACCGGCCGGACTTGGAACTTTATTTCGGCAAGCCCACGGGTTCGGCGATGCCGCTCATGTGGGCGCACGCCGAGTACATGAAGCTCTTGCGGTCGGTGTGGGACGAAGCGGTGTTCGACCGCATTGCGGCCGTGGCCGATCGTTACTCGAATAACAAAAGGCGCCGGGGCCTGGAGATTTGGAAATTCAATCGCCAGGTAAGGTCCGTGGCGGCGGGCCATACGCTCCGGATTCAGGCGTCTTCATCCTTCAGGCTTCGTTGGACTCTCGACGAGTGGGCGACACCGAAAGATGGTGTCGCGCTCGGCACCGCGCTCGGCATCCACTATCTCGACATACCGGTTCCGCGAGCGCAGAGGGCCCCGGTCCGCTTCACGTTTTATTGGACTGACGGCGATCGCTGGGAGGGTAAGAACTTCGTCGTAGCGATCGGCGCGCCGGAGAAATGAGGTAGGAATCAAGTCTCAGTCCTCAGTATCGCCGAAGTAATCTCTGAGGATCCTTTCCTTGACGTATTCGAGCGCGCCCAGGTCCTGGATGATGTCGCCGCCGCTGTCGTAGAAGATGATATCGCCGTCACGGGTGCGCCCCACCGCGACGAGCCATTCCAACTCGTGACGGTCCTCCAATAGATAATTGATCGCTTGATCGGCCCCCTTGCTCCCAATGATGGTGACTTTGGGCGCCGGGGTTTTCCTTGCCTGGCTCATGCGGTCCTCCTGTGCGGTGACGAACCTTATATCAGATGCCGGATGGAGATTGTAGAGGGAGTCCGGCCTTTTTGTAAAGAGTCTTTAGAACGGCGCTTCCTCTTATGTTATCCCCGAAGGATCTCCGCGAGCGTCTCGACGTGGAAGGTGTGCGGGAAGAGATCCACCGGCCGGATGCGCTTGGCCCGATAGCCTTTCGTGCCCAGCGCCGCGAGGTCGCGCGCAAGGGTCGAGGGATTGCACGAGACGTAGAAAATCTTCTCCGCTCCAAACGAAGCCAGGTCGCCTTCCAGTCCTTTGGCGCCCGAGCGCGGCGGGTTGAGAATGATTTTGGCAAACGTTTCGCGCTTTTCGCTGAGGTGTCGGGCGGCCTTGGGAACGTGAGAGCGAACCCAGCGGATATTTTCCAAACCGTTCGCCTGGCTGTTGATTCTGCCGTTATCGATCGCCCGCGGATCGCCGTCAATTGCAATGATTTCCGTTGCGCGGCGGGCGATCGGCAGGGTAAAGTTTCCCGCGCCCGAGTACAGTTCGAGCACGCGGTCGCGGTTGGCGAACGCGCCCCACGCGAAAAGCTCGCCGACGAGCCGCCGGTTGCCCTCGCGGTTCGCCTGAATAAAGACCTCGGCGTCCACCTTCATGGTCAGGCCGGCGCCGCAGTCGACTGAGACTTTTCCCTCGCCCCACGCGCGTCTCCAGCCGCGTCCGAAGAGCACGAGTCCCCCGACTTCGTTATGCGAATCGAGGAAGCGCGCGCTCAGCGCATCGTCTTGAGAGGCGATGTCGCCATCGACTTTTCCCACCAGCACGACGCGATCGCCCGTATCGCTTTCGACGATTTCCACTTCGACGATCCGCGACTTGAGCCCGACGGTCCACTCTCTGGCGTCTTGTAGACGGAGGTCGGCGTTCGTCGTCGCGATCAGGCAGGATGCGACTTCGATCAAGTCGTGGCTGAAGGCGCGGTGAAAGCCCAGCCGTCCGTCGCCGTCCCTGTGAAGACGGATGCGGCGGCGATAGCGATACTCCTGCGGCGAGGGGAGGATCGGCAGCAACTCGAATCCTTCGATTTTGCCGATGCGGCGGAGCGCGTCCTCGACGCTCTTTGTCTTCGCCGCAAGCTGCGCCTCGTACCGGATGATCTGCCACGGGCAACCACCGCACGCGCCGACGTACGGGCAGGGGGGCTCCCGTCTATCCGGCGATGGTTGAATCAGCCTGACCAACTCCCCGACGGCGTAGTTCTTTTTCTCCTCGACGATGCGGATCTCTACTTCGTCGCCCGGAATGGCCATCGGCGTCATGATGACCCGGCCATCGTGGCGCGCGACTCCGTACGGCCCGTAGGCGAGCGCGTCGATTTTCACCCGGACGGTGTTCGTGGCATTCATCGCAACCTGCATGTTATAAAACAGACTGCCTTCGGATTCGAGCTATTATAAGGAATAGGCCGCAACATGGAAGCCGTTCGCGATCCGCGACTGATCAAAGGCATCGACGAGTTCAACAATCGGTTGTTCTTCGAATGCCACGAGAGCCTGGAGGAGATCTGGCTCGAAGAGCACGGCGAAGACCGCGCGTTCTACCAGGGACTGATTCAGATCGCCGCCGGCTATTTAAAGTGGGAGCAGGGCGTTCTCATCGGCGCGATCAAGCTCTGGCGCACGGGTCTGGCAAAGCTCGAAGCCTATCCGGCGGTCCATATGGGCGTGGATTTGGCTGCTCTTACGTACACAGTCAAAGCCCACCTGGCGCTGGTCGAGGCGGCGCATGCGCGAGGAGAAGACGTTGTGGAACTGGAAGTTCCGATTTTGTCTCTGACCGATTCCTAAGGGAGAGAACAGTAGGCTGCGAAGATGCGAATCACTGGCCAGGATTATTTATCCCATCCGGAATCATATCTTATAGAGCGAGCCTCACTGGTTCCTCAGGGGCAAGCCTTCCAGCCGCAGGCAATAGATCGTGCCTTGAGATTTCCGTCGAGTTGTTTGCGCTGCAGCAAGCAACCGATATACCCAAGTTCCGGTCTACCAAGCACCCCACAAGTCGTTGGACTACGCGTCCCTGTGACTGCGGCTTTCATTCTCGCCCCCTGCGGAACCGTGTCCGCGTGGAGGCACGAGGCCCGAGAGTGCGAGCCCGAAGGGCAGAGGGCACAGGGACGCGAAGCGACACGGCAGGCCCTGACGAGGGGAGTAAGTAGCACTGGGGCGGCAGGAGGGGTTGGCCCTCGAGCCACAGAAACTATTGACCTCGCCCGGAGCGGCTTGCGCTTGAGGGCTGAAGGCGTCCGGACTTTTTTCACCGCATGATCCGTCTGATCGACGTTCACAAGACATTCAAGCAAGGCGCGAGCGAGGTTACGGCCCTGGCCGGAGTGACGCTGGAAATCACCAAAGGCGAGTTTGTGGCGGTCATGGGGCCGAGCGGGTCGGGGAAAAGCACGCTGCTTCATTTGATCGGCGGACTGGACCGGCCGACGCGCGGCGATATCGCGATCGGCGGCAAAGTGATCTCGCAGATGGGCGACGACGAGGTGACGCTCTTCAGACGCGAAAAGATCGGCTTCGTCTTTCAGTTTTTCAACCTGCTGCCGACGCTCACGGCGATCGAGAACGCGGCGCTGCCGGCGATTCTAGACGGCAGAACGGAGACCGAGGCGCGCGCCAAGTCGGCAGCTCTCCTCGAGCGGGTCGGTCTCTCGGGTCGGGCCAACCATCTCCCGGAGGAACTCTCCGGCGGCGAGATCCAGCGCCTGGCTATCGCCCGCGCGCTGGTTTTCAGCCCGCCGATTCTGCTCGCCGATGAGCCCACCGGCAACCTCGATTCCAAGACGGGCGGGGCCATTTTGCAGTTGATGCGCGATATCAACCGGCAAGAAGCCTCGACCGTGGTGATGGTGACGCACGACCGGTCCGCCGCCGCTTTCGGCGATCGCGTGATCCACTTGAAGGATGGCGTCCTCGAAGAGGAGAAAGGCTGATGCTCCGCCTGCTCGGCTACTTAAGCTGGCGCCACTTTATGCGCCATCGATTGCGGACGTTTCTCACTTTCCTCGGCGTTGTCCTCGGCGTCGCGGTGATCGTCGCCATCGCTCTCGTCAACCGTACGCTCGTCGGCTCGTTCCAACGGACTATCGAATTGATTGCGGGCAAGGCCGTGCTGCAGGTCGAAAACGGCGAGAGCGGTTTTAAGGAATCTCTCTTTCCGGCAGTTCGAGATACCGAAGGCGTGGTCGACGCCGCTCCGGCGGTGGACGGATTTCTTCCGCTGGTGGGAATTAAGGGAGAGAAACTGTACGTTTACGGCGTCGATTTCCTCGCCGATGCGTCGATCCGCGAGCACGAGTTCGCCGGCGGTACGTCCGAGTTGGAGAGCGCTCTGGACTTCATCGCCCGGCCGGACTCGATCGCCGTCACCGAAACGTTTTCCCGGCGCATGAACCTGCCGGTAGGCTCGACCCTTCGCCTCGCGACCAGCCGGGGTGTGCGGGACTACACCGTGCGCGCGCTCTTGCGCGAGCAGGGAGCGGCGAAGGTTTTCGGTGGCAATTTCGCTTTGCTGGATCTGCCGGCGGCCCAGATAGCGTTGGGCAAGGACGGAAAGCTCGACGTCGTGGACCTGACGATCGAGCCTGGAGAGAAGGTCGATGCCGTGCGGCGACGGATCCAGGGCCGGCTCGGCGGCGCGGCCAATGTCGCGCGGCCGCGCGAGCGCGGCGAGCAGGTCGAGTCGCTGATGACTTCGTTCCGCGTCGGACTTTTCTTCGTCAGTCTCGTCGCCTTGTTCGTCGGCTTTTTTCTCATTTACAACACAGTTTCCGTCTCCGTCGTCCAGCGCAAGCGCGAGATCGGAACGCTCCGCTGCCTCGGCGTGCTCCGCAGGCAGATTTTGTCGCTGTTCATCATGGAGGCGCTGGCGGTCGCGGGCGCCGGATCGCTCGCGGGAGTTTTTGCGGGAATATTTCTGGCCCACGCGGCCCTGCTCGTGGTGGGGCAGACGGTCAACAGCATTTTCCTTCAAATGGATCTTAGGAGCGGCAGCTTTACTCCGCGTGAAATCTGGATCGGCCTCGCGTGCGGCATGGGAGTTGCGGTTCTGGCCGCGATCTATCCCGCCTGGCAGGCGGCGCGCGTGACGCCGCTGGAAAGCGCCCGCCAGACGGTGTGGCGGCCGCGTTCGCGCGGAGTATCGCGGGCTCCGCGCGTTGGCCTGGCGCTGCTCGTTCTATCTCCGGCGCTGGCGGCGCTCGCGCCCTCCATCTCAGGCGGCGGAGTGGAAAAGTTCACCCTCGGCGTCGTGGCGATGATGCTCTTTCTCCTCGGGCTTTCTTTTCTCTCGCCGCCGCTGGTTTTCTGGTGGGCCGGGCTCTTCTGGCGGGCGATGGCGCGCTTGCCCCGGGGCTCCGGATTTCTCGGCACCGAAGCCCGGCTCGCCTGCGACAGTCTCAGGCGCGTGCCGGGACGATCGGGAACCACCATTGCGACGCTCATGATCAGTCTCGCGGCTATTTTCACCGTTGCGGCCTTCGTCACCAGCGTCCGCGAGTCGTTGCTTTTATGGGTAGACCGCATGGTAACGGCGGACCTGGTCGTGCATTCGGGCGCCAAGACGGCGGGCCCGGTCAACGTTCCTTTGAAGGAAGAGTTCGGCGCCAGGCTGGAGACGGTCCCCGGAGTCGCGGTCGTGGATTTTTATCGGCTGATCCGCTCTAGCTACGAAGGCAAGCCGGTCCTGATCCAATCTTTTTCCGCCCGAAGATCGGCGCGCGTCCGCACGCTGCCTATGATCGCCGGCGACGGACAAACCGCGTTGAGGCAGATGGCCGAGGGGGCGGGAGTGGTCGTGAGCGAGAGCTTTTGCGACAAATTCGGCAAGCGCGCCGGAGATGTCATCCGGCTTACCACGCCCTCCGGGCCGGTCTCTTTTAAAATTATCGGTATCTACGTCGATTACACGTCCGATTCCGGCAGCGTGCTGATCGAGCGCGATGTCTACAAGAAGCTGTGGGGCGACGATCTGGTGGACGCCTTCGATCTATGGCTCGCGCGCGGCGCCGATCAGCAGGCGGTCATCGATAAAATCAACCGCGATTACGGCGCGCCGTACCAGCTTTTCGTCAGCACGCACGGCGAGCTGAAGCGGAACGTCGTCGGCCTCATGCAACAATCGTTCGCCGTAAATTACGCCGTCGAGATCGTCGCCGTGGTGGTCGCGATCTTCAGTGTCATCAACACTCTGCTGGCGTCCGTGCTCGACCGCACGCGCGAGATCGGCGTGTTGCGCGCGATCGGCGCGACCCGGAAGCAAGTCCGCGGGATGGTGCTGGCGGAGGCGGGCTGGATCGGACTCTTGGGCGGCGTTCTCGGACTTATAGCCGGCGCCGTCATGTCTTATCACCACGTCGTTTACAACACCAAATTCCTCACCGGTTGGACCTTCCAGTACTACTATCCTACCGAAGTCGCCGTTCTCTCTATCATTGCGTCCGTGGGACTATGCCTTCTCGCCGGCTATTTCCCCGCCAAACGGGCGGCGTCGATTCCGATCGTCTCGGCGATCGGGTATGAATAACAACGGCCCAGCAGTGCCCCATGCCCTCTTGTCCCCCTAAATTGATCGATCATTCATTATTGTGCGAAAGCTCGGCTTAGTTGCCAAATTTTGGTCCGCTTTCTCTAGTCTCATGTCGGAAAAAGCGCCTGATAATTGGATTACTTAGCCCAAGATTCGCTTGGTACGGATGTTGCTCAAATCCAGGTTCGTCACGGCGACACCCGGAGAAAGCAATCGAAGGATCAAAGGAGAAGCACATGGAAGCAGAACTACACACAATAATCTCTCTGGTTGTATTCGTAGCGGGTTTGTTAAAGATTGCGACGATTGGGAGCAAGCCGAAACAACCACATTACAGCTATAGCCATACCCGTTAACCGGCGGATCTTGAGCGTCGGCAGAGCTTCGAGCCTCCGGCGCTCACTGGCACTTTTGGTGTACTATTATAGTTGCCGCCTGCCCTCCGCTACTTTCACCGTTAGCTTTAGCTTATTGATACCACAAAATAGTTAGAACCCTCATCAATTCGTCAGCCTTCGCTCGACGCTGTAGCGCGCCCAGGCGAGCAGCAGCGCCGAGGCTCCCAGCATGTAAGCGATATCCCATAAAAGTATTACCGACGCCTCTCCGCTAAACGCCGCGCGCGCTACGCGCACCGGATGGAGCAGCGGCAGGGCCTCTCCCACCCATAGCCATCCGGCTGGCAGCCGCTCTTCCAGCGGAAAAAAGACGTCCGAAAATAGAAACAGCGGCGTCAAAAACAGGGTGAAATAAAAGCTGAACAGATCGATGGTGAGGATTCTCAGAGAGAAGGCGATGCCGATCGCCGCGAAAAGCAATCCGGTCAAGGGGATCAGCGGCAGCACCCAGAGCGCGGAGGGCAGCGGAGCGAGTCGCGCAAGCGCGACCACGAGAAAAAAGCAGCCGCCGTATATGCAGGCGCGGGTGATGGCCCACAATACTTCGCCGGCCAGCACGTCGTCGGGCTCGATCGGCGTCGTGAGCATGGCATCGTAGGTCTTTTCGAAGTTGAGCCGGACGTAGATGTTATACGTCACCTCGAAGCTCGCTCCGTTCATGGCCGCGACCGAGACGAGACCGGGAACGATGAACGCGATATAGGAAGTTCCCGCCATGTCGTTGATGTAAGCGCCCAGCCCGACGCCGATCGAAACCAGATAGAGCACCGGCTCGAAGAAGTTCGGCAGAATGTTCCATTTCCAGGTGCGGCGATACATCGCCGCGTCGCGCCGCCACACCGCCAGCGCATGCGGAATCGATACGCTCATGGCTCGATCTTCCTCGCCATGACCCTGACCCATTCGATAAACTCAGGGTCACCCTGAGCCCGTCGAAGGGTGAGAAGGGTCGAATGGGTCACGGTTGTCCCTCCAGGCTGGTTCCGGTCAGCGCCAGAAAAACGTCTTCGAGATTCGTCGGCCGGACGACGAGCGGCCGGTGCGTCTCGTGGTCGTGGGCGCGGATGCGATCGATCAAGGGCGTGGCGTCGTCGAGGTAAAAGGTAACGCGGTTACCGACGCGTAAGCGGCGCGGCGCGACCGCCCCGTCGATCAACGCGGTTTCCTCCTTCGGAAAGCAGTCGACCTCCACCGCTTCGGGCGCCAGATGAGCGGCGATTAGAGCGGCGGGCGGGCCCTCATCGACGACCTTTCCGGACGATACGATGGCGACGCGGTCGCAGAGCCGCTGGGCTTCGTCCATGTAATGGGTGGTGAGCAGCACCGTCGTGCCCGTTGCGCGCAGCTCGCGTATGCGCGACCACAGGGCAAGGCGCACCGCCGGATCGAGCCCGGTCGTCGGCTCGTCCAGGATCAAAAGCTCCGGGCGGTTCATCAGCGAGAGCGCGATCGCGAGGCGGCGCTGGAAGCCGCCCGACAATTGCTTCACCGGAACTTTGGCGTGCGAGCCGAGGTCGAGAAACGAGATGACTTCGCCGATGCGGCGCGAAAGCTCAGGCTCGTGGAGCAGGTGATAGCGCCCGAAGACGCGCAAATTTTCCTCGGGCGTGAGCGCGTCGATCAGGACGTTTTGCTGGAGCGTGACGCCGAGACGCGTACGCACGGCGCGGAGATTTTGCATGATGTCGAGGCCAAAGACTTCGATCGTGCCCGTCGTCGGACGGGTGACGCCGTAGGTCATGCGCAGCGTCGTGGTCTTTCCCGCGCCGTTGGGTCCCAACAGGCCGAAGCAAATCCCCGCCGGGACATCCAGGCTGAGGCTATCCACCGCCAAGCGGTCGCCGAATTTTTTAGTGACGGAACGAAGTCGAACGATCATTTTATGGAGCGCCTATGAAACCTTCCGCCCGGCGGCGGACGGAGGACGGACAACCATCGCGTACAGGCATCCCGTTACCAATAAAACGATCACCAGGCCCCAAAGCAAGATGTTGTAACTGTGCGTTCCGTCGTAAATCGCGCCGGCGGCGACCGGCCCGATGACCGCGCCCCAGGTTTGCACGAAGCTCATCGTCCCGCGTATCTTGGCGAAATTTTTGCGCCCGAAAAACTCGCCGACGGTGGACCAGTTCACGGGGAACGTGGATTCGACGACCGTGAACAAAGGGAGGAAAAGCCAGATCTGCCGTTCGCTCTCCGCGTAGATCAAAAAAATCAATCCCAAAGCGGCGACGCCCATGCAGACGGCCATGAGTTTGCCCTTGTCGACGTAGTCCGCCATCCAGCCGATCAGCATGTGCGACGGCAATCCTGTGAGAGCCTGCGCTCCCAAGAGAAAAGCGGCTCCCGGCTCGCTGAGGCCTTTCCAGACCATGATGGGAACGTAGTGAACGTTGATGGCGGAGAGCGTTACGATGCGGAGCCCGGTCGCCAAAGTCAGCAGCCAAAACGCCGCCGTGCGCATCGCGTCGGACAGCGTGAAGTTTATTTCTTTTTGCCCGTTTCGATCACGCGCATCCTCAAGGCCCCCTGCGGCGGGAGCAGCGAGGTCTCCGTCCGGGCGGAGGCCCATGCTTTCGGGAGAGCGGCGCACGAGAATCGCGAGCGGCAGACCGACAAGCAGGAAAACAACGCCCGCGCCGAACGCGGCGCTGCGCCACCCCCAGGCGTGGACGGCGTAGGCGAGGATGGGCGTGAACAGAAAACCGCCGAGGCCGATCGAAGCGCTGACGACCGCCATCGCCATGGTGCGCTTGCGGATGAACCAGGTGTTGGCGATGACCATCGGCGCGTCCATGAATCCCGCCTGGAACGACAGCGAGACCACGCCCATGTAGACGATCAGCAGGCCGATGTAACTCTCGACGCCCGAGAGCATCATGTGGCCGATGCCGGTCATGACGATCGCCGCCAGGATCAGTGGGCGGGGACCGTAGTGGTCGAGAAAATAACCGGCGACCGGCGCCTCGAACGCGCCTTGCGCGCGGGCGAGAGAAAAGACCAGAGAGGTTGCGGCGCGGTTCAATCCCAGGTCCTGGCTCAAGGGAAGAAAGAAGACGGAAAAGCCGTAGTAGTACAGGCCGCCTCCCAGAATACGGAGCGCGGAGCCGATGGCGATCATGCGCCAGCCGTAGAAGAGGCGGGAAATATTTGTCAGCATTGTCTGAAGGTGTGGAGGTCAAAGAGTAACCGACGATTCACTCTTCTGCAACGGCCCGCCCGGCCGGGAGTCTCTCTCCGGGCCGATGCAAGCCCTTCGGGATCTCAAATGGCAAATCTCAAATTTGAGATCTGAAATCTGCCCTTCGAGTTTCCTCAGGGTGGTGAGCCTGGTCGAACCACGATTTGAAATTCCGAGCGAAGCGAGGACATGTCGGTCCTTCGAGAAACCCCCGTCCGGGCGGGCATAGTTGCACCTGAAACACTTTTGGCTGGCTTGAAAATAGGGCCCTGCGTGAAGGAAAATTGTGTGATACGATCCATTTCGGAGGAAGTTTGATGAAGCACGTCGTAACGCTGATCCCCGGCGACGGAATCGGACCGGAGGTGACAAAGCCGGCTCAGGAGATCGTCAAAGCGGCGGGCGTCGAGATCGAATGGGAGATCTTTGTCGCGGGCGCGGAAGGACTCGTGCGCTCGGGCAAGACGGTCTCCGATGATCTCCTGGATTCCATCAAGAGAAACAAAGTCGCTCTGAAGGGGCCGCTGACGACGCCGATCGGCGAAGGTTTCAGCAGCGCGAACGTCGAGCTGCGCAAGGCGCTGGATCTTTACGCCAATCTTCGCCCGGTGAAGAGCCTTCCCGGCGTCAAGAGCCGGTATGAAAATGTGGACCTGATCGTGATTCGGGAAAACACGGAAGGTCTCTACTCGGGAATCGAGCACGTCGTGGTCCCGGGCGTCGTCGAAAGCCTCAAGATCATCACCGAAAAAGCTTCGACCCGGATCGCCCAGTTCGGCTTCAAGCTGGCCCGCGAGCAGGGACGAAAAAAAGTCGCTGTGGTTCACAAGGCCAACATCATGAAGCTCAGCGACGGGCTTTTTCTCCGCTGCGCGAGGAACGTGGCCAGAGATTTTCCCGATATTCAGTCTAAAGACGTCATCGTGGACAACGCCTGCATGCAGCTCGTGATCAATCCATACCAGTACGATGTCCTCGTGCTGGAGAATCTTTACGGCGATATCATTTCCGATCTGGCCGCGGGTCTGGTCGGCGGGCTGGGTCTCGTTCCGGGGGCGAACATCGGCGACGACTGCGCTATTTTTGAAGCGGTCCACGGCAGCGCGCCGGACATCAAAGGGCAGAACAAGGCGAATCCGACGGCGATGATTCTCGCCGCGGTGATGATGCTCAAGCACATCGGCGAAACCAAGGCCGCGGACAGAATTTACGCCGCGCTGGTCAACGTTTTTACCAAACGCAAACTCTTCACGTTCGACCTCGGCAGCTCGGCGACGACGACCGAGTTCGCGAAGGCGGTCATGGAAGAGGTGGAGAGGTAACTACAGAAAAGGAGAGGGTGTATGCCGCTGGTTAGAATTTCGTTGATGAAGGGAAAGCCCGAGGGCTTCGGCAAGAAAGTCAGCGACGCGATCTATCGCACGATGGTGGAGACGATCAACGTTCCGGCAAAAGACAACTTTCAGGTCATCACCGAACACGACAAGGACAGCTTGATCTACGATACGAGCTATCTTGACATCCGGCGCACCGATGGAATCGTCTTTATTCAGATCACGCTGAACGAAGGGCGTACGGTGGAGCTCAAGAAGTCATTTTACAAGACGCTGGCGGAGCGGCTGAACAAAGAATTAGGCGTGCGCATGGAAGACGTTTTCGTCAGTCTGGTGGAAGTCAAAAAGGAAAACTGGTCGTTCGGCAACGGCATCGCGCAGTACGCCTGATGCCGGCGGATCGATCGAAGGAGGGTGGTCGGATGTTGAAGGAATTCAAAGAATTCGCGATGCGGGGAAACGTGGTCGATCTGGCCGTCGGCGTGATCATCGGCGGTGCGTTCGGAACTATCGTCAAGAGTCTGGTCGAAGACGTGTTGATGCCGCCGGTCGGCTTGCTGTTGGGAGGCGCGGATTTCTCCAACTTGTTTCTTGCTATAAAACACGGAACGAATCCCGGACCCTACCTTAAGTTGGCGGACGCCAAGGCCGCGGGCGCGGTAACGATCAACTACGGTCTGTTTATCAACTCGGTCATCAGCTTCCTGATCGTAGCCTTTGCCGTGTTCATGGTCGTGCGGGCGATCAACCGGATGCATCGCGGCGAGGATGCCCCGCCGACTACCAAACTCTGCCCCGAATGCGCGTCCGTCATACCGATCAAGGCGAAGCGCTGTCCTCACTGCACGTCGCAAATAGAGGGAAAATAAGACACAGCATCGGCTTGGGGCCTTCGTAGTCCGTTCGCACTGAGCTTGTCGAAGCGGAGTGCTGCGAGTCAGCTCACGCCCGGCAGACGATCCACTCCCGCGGGAATTTGTTCAAACTCTCGCAGCCGTTCTTGCGCACGACCAGCGTCTCGCCCAACTGCAGCCCCATCTTTTCGTCTTGGGTGATAACGTTCGGCTGGATGACGATCACCATGTTCTCGCGAAAAACGATGGCGCCTTCTTCATGGCGCCGGGTCGTGCGCGTCTGGAAGATCGGCGGGTACTGGTTGGCGCCGTGGATCAGATCGTCGTAGATCGTGTAGCCGCGTTTGTGAACGATCTCGGCGGCTTCTTCGGCCTCGCGGATCGAAGCGCCGTCCTTGATCGCTGAGGCGAGGACTCCGAAAACCTCCACCGCCGCGTCGTGAATCTTTTTCCATTCCGGCGTCGGACCTTCACCCAGCGAATAAGTCCGGTGAATCTGGCCGCTGTAGCCCCAATAGGCGCCGCTGATCTCCGTGATGAGGCAATCGCCGGGCTCGAGCCGCCGATTCGACTGGTACTGCGCCGGCACGGGGAAATCCGGATTGCGCATCGGCATGCTGCTCATGAAATGGATGCCCGCATAGCCGCCGGCCCTTAGATAAACCGGCTCGATCAGCGCGGGGATTTCGTCTTCGCGCATGCCGGGCTTGAGTCCTTCGGCAATGGCCTGCATCGACTCGTCGGTCAACTTCGAAGCGAGGCGAATGCGGTCGATCTCGGCCTGGCTCTTGATGGTCCGGAGCATTCTGAACTTTCCGCCCGTCTCGATGAACTGAGTTTGAGAAAGCCGGTCGCGCAGTTTTTGATATTGTGTGTGCGGGATGCTCCCGACCAGCCCAACGCGTTTTCCATCCAGGCCGCGTTCTTGAAGAAGCAAGACGGCGCCGTTGCCCGTGTTCGCTCCCGCCCAGCGCACGTCTTTGATGACCGAGAGCACGCGCGCCATCGGTACGTGGTTGTAGAGCTGCATGAGCAGCACGGGCTCGCGGCCACGTTGAAAGAGCACGTAGGCTTCGCGCCCGCCGGGCCAGTCCGTCAGCCAGTAGATCTCGGAAGCATACCGGCCGGCGCCGTAGACGAGCAGGGCGTCCAGGTCGGCCTGCTCCATCAACGCCGCCACGCTCCGGTGGCGCGCGGCCATCTCGGCATCGGAGAATGTCGGGAATTGTGAACGGTCGCGCATGGCTTACCTCAAGAATGTTGAATTATGAATTTTGAGTCTTGAAATTGGGGAGGGGAATTCAGCATTCAAAATTCAAAATTAAAAATTATTGCATTTTGAGCAGTCGTTTCGCAGTGCCTTCGAGGATCATGAGCTTTTCGGCTTGGGGGCAATCGAGGGCTTCGACTTTCTCGACGGTGAGCCAGTCTCCGAGCGTGTAGGGGTAATCGGTTCCGACCATCAGATGATCCGCGCCGGCGACTCGCCTCAAATAGTCGAGCGTGTCCACGCGGTAGACCATGGCGTCGAAGTAGAGATTCTTTTTGAGATGGACGCTCGGCGGCGACGCAGCCGACACGGCGCGCGCGCCGCGCCGGACGGCGAAGCCCTGATCCAGACGTCCCAGTTGATAGGGAAAAAATCCGCCGCCGTGAAGCACGCAGAGTTTCAAGTTCGGAAAGCGGTCGAAGACGCCGCTGTAGCTCATATACGCGAGAGAAAGCGTGCTGTCGGCCGGGTTGCCGCAGATCAATCGGAGGCCGTACGGGCCCATCTTTTCGGCGCCGGCCACGTCTTCCGGGTGCATCACGATCAGCGTGTCGAGATCTTCCGCTTTGCGCCAGAACGGATCGAAAAAGTCGCTGTTGTAGTATTGGCCGTTCACGTTCGACGCGATCATGCAGCCGCGGAGGCCGAGCTCCCGAACCGCGTGCTCCAGCACGGCGACCGCTCTCGGCGGATCCTGCAGCGGCGCGGCGGCCAGGCCGACGAAGCGATCAGGATGCTTCAGCGTGAGATCGCGGATGCCTTCGTTGTAACGCCGGCACCATGCCTCGCCCGGTTTGCCTTCCAGGGGATAGCCCAGACTCGACGTGTGCGGGATGAGCGCACCGACGGCGATCTTGCCCCGCTCCATCGCCTCGAATCTTTTCTTTAAACCGGAAACCTCCTCGGGAAGATTGAACGCCTCTTCTCCGGCGAATGAAATCGCGATTTCGCCTTTCCGTCCGTCCTTGGCGGTAACGCCGGCGAGTTTTCCTTGCCGTGCTTCGTCCAGCAAAGATGGCGGGACGTAGTGATGATGAATGTCGATGGCGCAGACGCGCATGATTTGAAGGCCTCCTTATATTATATTTGTTGCAAGGAGAAAACCGGCTCCGCAA
Source organism: Candidatus Binatia bacterium (assembly GCA_036504975.1). Taxonomy (NCBI): domain Bacteria; phylum Candidatus Binatota; class Binatia (SeqCode); species Binatia bacterium. The sequence continues at coordinate 26,643 of DASXUF010000108.1, forward strand.
TCAGATCGCGTCCTCCGGCCTGTCGTACTTCGCCCTGCCGCGCCGCTCTTTGATCGTCGGATAGGCGACGACCGCGATGGTGAGGATGATCAGAGCGATCACGCTCTTGAAGAGCAGCCACTTCGCGCCGTACGCCGCAGTCGAGATCCACAGATAATTCTCGCCGATTTTTCCCAGGATGAGGCCCAGGATGAGCGGCGGCCGCGGCCAGCCGTGGAGGACCATGAAATAGCCGAGGCAGCCGAAGATGAGCGTGACCAAAAGGTCGTTGATGCTGTTGTTGGCGGTGAATGAGCCGATGAACACGAGAACGACGAGAAAGGGAATCAGCAGCGAGCCGCGGACGAAAGTGAGGGCGGCCAGGTGATTGAGAATCAGAAAGCAGATCCCTGCGACGATGATGTTGGAGATGATCAGAATCCACACCATGGCGAAGGTCACGTCCAGACGCGACTTCAACATCTCCGGACCGGGCTGGAGACCTACGATCAAGAGCGCGCCGAGCAGCAACGCCATGCTCGCGCTGCCGGGAATGCCGAAGGCGATCGTCGGGATGAGATCGCCGCCGCGGGTCGAGTTGTTAGCGGCGCCGGGACCCAACACTCCTTCGATCGCGCCTTTGCCTGCTTGCTTCCGGTCCTTCAGGCCGCCGACCGAGTGCGCGTACGCGATCCATTGCGCCACGTTGGCGCCCAGCACCGGCAGCACGCCGAAGTAAACTCCGATGAGACTGCATCGGACGACGAGCCAGAAATGGCGGAAGGTATCCTTCACTCCTTCCATCACTCCCTTGAGTTTTTCCTTCGGAGCTTGGGAAATGCTCGTGCCGCGGACCGCGAGATCGACGATCTCCGGGATGGCGAACAGCCCGACCACGACCGGGGTCACGTCGAGGCCGTCCCAGAGATAGAGCAGGCCGAAAGTATAACGCAGCGACCCCGTCTGCGGGTCCACGCCGATAGCCGCGAGCATCAGGCCGAGCCCGCCGGCCAAAAGCCCCTTGATCAGCGACGCCCCGGCGAGCGTCCCGATGAAGGTGATCCCCATGATGGTGATGATGAACAGCTCGGGCGAGCCGAACATAAGCACCAGCGGGCGCATGATCGGAATCGAAATCGCCAGCGACAGCGCGCCGATCGTCGCGCCCAAGAGAGAGCTCATGATCGCCGCGCCGAGCGCTCTTCCGGCTTCGCCTTTCTTCGACATCGGATAACCGTCGAGGACGAGCGCCGCCGAAGAGCTTTCCCCCGGAATCCCGAACAGGATCGAGGTCAGATCGCCGGTGGTGCCGGTCACCGCGAGCATGCCGAGGAGAAACGAGAAGGCTTCGATCGGCGTCTTGATCGTATAGGAAAACGGCAGCATCAAAGCGAGCGTCGCCAGGCCGCCGATGCCGGGCAGGAGACCGACCCAAAAGCCGATGCCGATGCCCAACAATAAATAGCCGAAGGCCGGCCACGCCAGCACCTGCCAAAAGCCGCTGGAGAATGCTTCGAGCATATTCAATCTCTTTACTGTCCCAGAACCTTCTTCATCCGTTCGATGATCTCTGGTGGCTGGGCAATCACCTCGTTGGCTAGCGTTTCAAGCTCCTCTCCGCTAACAGGGTCCAACTCTAGCATTCTCTTCTCAGCCTCAGCTTTGAATCCGGGATCATTCATTGTCTTCGTAAAGGCATCACGTAGAATCTTGATCCGATCCGCCGGAACTCCCGGGGGAGTCACATAGGGACGGCCGACATCGCCGGCAGCTAAAATCACGGTCGCAAGACGCCTGCCAGATTCCGGCGTCTTATATTTATCCATGAGTTCATAGATCGTGGGGACATTGGGCAGCCTCGGGTCCCGTTTTTTCCCGGTCTGAAAGAGCTCGCGAACAAAACCTTTTTTGCGCCAGGTATGAAAAGGCTCCCGGGCGAAGTAGGCCGTAATAGTGAAAGAGCGACACACGACTTCCCCCCTTTCCACTGCGAGGTCGATATCGCCCCCGGCCTGATAGCCCGTTATGATGTTAAACTTTGCCCCAATAACTTCCTCAAACAGCTTGGGCATGTAGTAGCCGGTCGAGGCAGTTCCCGTCGATCCACACTTGGGCGGCTCCTTGGCAGTTCGGACATCGTCGATGGTCCTGTAAGGGGTGTCAGCTCGCATATAGATAAAATGGTTCGATACAACGGGACTGCCAATCCAGTTAAACTTCGTCCAATCGAATTTGACCTCTTGGCGCCCAGTGAGCTGGTCGAAGTAAAGTGCTGGAAAGATGGCGCCGAGCGTCAGGCCGTCGGGTTTGCCGATATTATAGACGTGGTTGGCTGCGATCAAAGAGCCTGCCCCGGCGATGTTCTGCGCGATGATAGTGGGATTTCCGGGGATGTATTTGGGAATAAATTGGGCGATTGCCCGCGCGTAGAGGTCATAAACATCGCCGGCTTTCGTGCCGACGATAATGTTGATCGTCTTGCCCTGGTAGAAAGGCGTCTGGGCAAAAACAGGTTCTAGGGTCCAAGGGTTGAAGAGTTGAAAGGTTAAAAGACACAACATGAAAAATCCTGCAACCGTTAAACCCTGAAACCCTGAAAGCCTGAAACTGATAAATCTTTTGATCATCGTGGCCTCCGTTGATCTCCGCGCGAACGCTTACTGAACGACGAAGAGTTTTTTGATCTGATCCAGAACGTCAGGCGGTTGGTTCAGCGCCTCTTTAGCCATGGCCTGGAGCTCCGAACCTTTACCCGGCTCGACGTCGATTCTTAGCTTCTTCGCCTCGGCGATGAGTTCCGGATCCTTGACGGCCTTATCGTAGGCCTCCCGCAGGATCTTGACTCTCTCCGGAGGAGTGCCGGGAGCGACGAGCATCGGCCTCGCCCATTCTCCGCCGGCGAGCATGGCCTCCGCGAGCCTGCGCTTGGGCGCCGGCGTTTTGTATTCGTCCATCAGCTCGAAAATCGTGGGCCCGTTGACCCGCTCGTCTCTCTTGCGCCCGCTCTGGGCGAGGAACCGAACGAAGTTGTTTTTGTTCCAGGTCAAGAAGGGCTCGCGCGAGAAAAACGTGGAAATCGTGAGGCCCTGGCAAGCGACCTCGCCGCGCTCGACGGCGATGGCGATCTCGTTGCTCCCGGGATACCCGAGCACTTGATTGAATTTGGCGCCGACGGTCTCTTCGAGGATTCTCGACATGACATAATCGGATCCTCCGACGCCCGTTGTTCCGCACTTGGGCGGTTCCTTGGCCTGGAGGACGTCCTTGATCGATTTAACCGCCGCATCGGTCCGGATAAAAAGCATCATGTCTTCCCTTTCCAACGAGCCGATCCACTGCATCTTCAGGAGATCGAACTTGACCTCTTTGTCTCCGGACAATTGGCTCAGATAAACATTGTTGTGCGGCATCAGCAGCGTGAGGCCGTCGGGCTTGGCCACACCGGAGACATAATTGGCGGAAATCACCGAGCCTGCGCCAGGCATATTTTGCACGATGATCTCGGGATTGCCGGGGATGTATTTCCCCATGTGGCGCGACAGCAGCCGGGCGGCCCGGTCGTAGCCGCCGCTGGCGCTGAGGCCGACGACGATCTTGATCGTCTTGCCTTTGTAGTAGGGTTCCTGGGCGAAAATTGGTTTAAGGGTTAAAAGCAAGAAGGCGAGAGGCGTGAGGCGCAAGGCGAGAGAGAGAAATCGCTCGATCTTATTGAACCCTGAAACCTTTAAAAGCTTCATAAATCCTCCAACGCAAATTATTCCACGCCGAGCCAGGCGAATAGAGCGCCTTGCGGAAAGGGCAAATGCAAAAGACGGTCGAACAGCCCCCAGAAGAAGACCCACGCCACCGCGGTGAGAGCGATCGAGAGCGGCCAGCTTTCGCGCGACTGGACCTTGAGATAGAGAAAAACGAGCAGAGGGACCGAATAAGCAAAGCCGAGCAGCCAGATGGCGACGATGTAGCCGACGATCCAGGAGAAGATATTGATCATTCGGCGTCGAGCCTCGACCGGGTCCGCACGCTCGGCGAACTGAACGTCCACCGGTGCATGGTCTCCGACCTTTTTGGCGCCGATGCCTTTGAGATCGAGCACGACTTGAACCAGGGCCAGCGCCAGCATCGGGATGCCGATCGCCCATGGATAGAGCCGCGCCTGAAGGCGCCAGTCCTTGGCCACATAGACGAACAGGGCGAAGAACACGACCAGGATGAGGGCAAGCAAGAGCTGGGGTCTGATTTTCATAGATTGTTTTTTAATCTCCCCGGCATTTGCGTGGGCGCTTGGCGCCACGCGCCGGTTCAGACGCGCCGTTCATCGGTGTTTCGCTTATCATGACTCATCAAGTCGGTCAATCCTACCGCAGGCCGGCCATAAATGCCCAGCGTCTTAAAACAGAAGTAGGGAAGTATAGGTGCTTTTAACGAATAACGAGACCGTGGTAAGAGAATGCTGCGTTCCATGGGACCAACCGTACAGATTGTCGGATCAGGTCGTTTCCGATGAGTATGCGATCCCTCTCCCTTTGGGAGAGGGAAAGGGTGAGGGAAGATCGATGCAAATGGCGACTGCCAAACTTCGAAACCGGGCGCGGCGACTACGGCATGACCAAACTGATGCCGAGCGACGTTTATGGGCTCGTATCCGCTCGCGCCAACTAAACGGCGCAAAGTTCCGTCGCCAGCATCCTATCAACTACTTCATTGCTGACTTTTGCTGCCTCGAGCAGCGCTTAGTGGTAGAGCTCGATGGCGGGCAGCATACTATGCAGACTGAAGCGGACGAAAAAAGGTCCGGTTTGCTGGCAAGTCATGGCTTTGGGACAACGAGGTGATGGAAAATATCGATGCCGTTCTCGAACGAATCGTGGAGGCCTTAAACAACCCTCACCCTAACCCTCTCCCTAAAAGGGCGAGGGAGAAATAAGTCCATTCAAACTGCTGATGCGAGGTAGTGAGTTCTTTTTACAGAATCAATGAACACGTATCTATGAGAAAAACTCTCCACCTTCTAACGATCATAACGCTGCTTGCATGGCCACCCGCCGCAGCCGCGCAACAGCCCGCCAAAGTTGCGCGCGTGGGATTTGTGTCGTCGACCGGAGATCCGAAAGCTCCCGGCCCCCTGGTTGAGGCGTTTCGCGACAAGCTCCGCGAGCTGGGTCATGTCGAGGGAAAAAATATTCGGGTCGAGTATCGCTACGCCGAAGGGAAGCTGGACCGCGTGCCGGGTTTCGTGGAGGAGCTCGTGCGGAGCAAGGTGGATGCCCTTGTCGTTTCTTCCGTGCCGGCGATCCGCGCGGCCAAGCGGGCGGCGACGACGGTTCCCGTCGTCATGGTGATTTCCGTGGATCCGGTCGCGATCGGAATCGTCGAGAACCTGGCGCGCCCCGGCGGAAACATCACCGGGATTGTCAGTCTCAGCCGGGAATTAAGGAAGCAGGGATTGGAATTGCTCAAAGAGGCGGTTCCGAGACTCGCGCGCGTCGGAATTCTTTGGAACTCGGAGGGACGAGCAGCGGCAACCGCCTTCAAGGACTACGAAGCCGCTGCGCCGTTGAGGAGGGTACAGGTTCAATCGCTGGAAGTGAGAGGCTCGACACTGAATCTGGAGGGAGCGTTTCAAGCCGCCGTCAAGGGGCGCGCCGGCGCGCTCATCGCCGTCAGCAACGCGGCGCTTGCCCATTACTCCAAGCAGATTGCGGAACTGGCCTTGAAGAACCGGCTTCCCTCCATGTCCGAAAGGAGCGAGTACGCGGCGGCCGGCGGGCTCATGGACTATTCAGCCGACTACACGGAGAACTTCAAGCGCGTTGCCGTGTACGTGGATAAGATTCTGAAGGGCGCCAAGCCCGGAGATCTCCCGATCGAGCCGAGCAAGTTCGATCTCGTAATCAATCTCAAAACGGCCAAGCAGCTCGGGCTTACGATTCCGCCCGACCTCATCAAGCGTGCGAGTCGAGTCGTCAAATAAACAGGCGCGAGGCGAGAGCAAGAATTGGAGGAGTCGGATGAGAAAAATGTTTTGCGTATGTTTTCTGATTGCCTGGCTCATCAACGTGCAAGCCGGTTGGGGGCAGACGTCGCCGGACGCGCTGCAGGCGGCCAAGAAAGAAGGCAAGCTGGTCTGGTATACGTCGATGGCGATCGACACCTCCAAGCCGTTGGTGGACGTCTTTGAAAAACAGTATCCGTTCGTTCGGATCGAACTCGTGCGGGCGGGGGAGGAGCAGCTTTTAAATCGCATATTAACCGAGGACCGCGCCGGCAGGTCGCTCTTCGACGTGGTGTCGACCAGCGCCATTCAGGTCCTGGCGATGAGAAATTATTTGGCGCCGTATGCCACTCCCGAAGCTCAGGCTTACATCGCCGAGCTTAAAGATTCGCAAAACCGCTGGACCGCCGTTTACAACAACAACCTGATCGTCGCGTACAACACCCGAATGCTGGCGGAGAAAGATGTCCCGAGAGACTACGCCGATCTTTTAGACGCAAAATGGAAAGGCAAGATCCTCATGGACCCCGCGGACTATGATTGGTACGGCACGCTCGTTACGGTATGGGGCCGCGAGAAAGCGACCCAGTACATGCAGCGGCTGGCGCAGCAGGGCCCCGCGTGGCGCCGCGGCCACGGCTTGATTTCGCAGTTGATCGGAGCAGGGGAGGTGCCGCTGGGACTGGCGTACAGCTTCCGCATCGAGCGGATGAAAAGCGAGGGCGCGCCGGTCGAATGGATTCCGAGCTTCAACCCGATCGTGACGACGATCAACGGCATCGGTCTCGGCGTCAAGGCCAATGCGCCCAACGCCGGCAAGCTCTTCATCGATTTTATTCTCTCCAAGAAGAGCCAGGAGATGATCCGCGACATGCGCCGCATCCCGTCGCGGAGCGACGTGAAGCCGCTGGCGGTAAAGATGGACCAGTCCAAGCTGCGCCTGAAGCTCGTTCCTGGCGAGGTCACGGCGAATATCGATAAATACGCCGAGGAGTTCAGGAAGATTTTTGGGCTGTAAGTCTTCGGCCGGAAGTACCCAAGGTCAGAACGTTTACCTGATCGTGAAATTTGGGGACCGCGACGAACACTGATCGTCCACCACAGAAGAGCCGTCCTCGGCGCTAGTTACCCTTTTTCGTGGCGCGCTTTAACTCGATGTTTAGGGCGTGACACTCTCCGCCAACATTGTCGACGCTATGAGTCTCGGCATCCCTCCAGACCGCTTCACCTGGCTTTAGCTCCACCTCCTGGCTCTTGCCATTAGGCGCCGTGAATTTGACCTTGCAGGGAGTTAACGCGATGGCAATGTAGGCCGGATGAGAGTGCATCGGCGACTTGCCGCCCGGTTTTAGACGGATGTCTAAGACCCGAACATGCTCGTTATCAGTGGTGGTCTTGTAAACATCCTTTGCTACCTTCGCCGGGTCCTGAGCGCGCACCAAAAAAACCGGTAACAGAATGATGATGATCAGAACCGGCACCATGTAGAGTCGTTGAATCTGGTTCATAATTTTCCTCCTTCCTGTGGGTCCACTTAGAGTCCAATCTTTCTAGACCGAAACTAAGTTGGTCTCAGACCGTTCAACAGCACGAGTCATCGGACCTGCCGCTCGGTCTTGCGGGCTTTCACCCGACCCGGTCATCGGGTCTGTAGCGGGCTACGTAGTATTGGTTCAGCACCCGTTCCATGGCGAGGAGGAGCCGCCCCGGTCCGCGTGCCTTCAACCCCAAGGTCATCAAACGAACCGCACGCTCGATCAAAGCCCTACGCCTCCACCCCAGGGTCCTGTAGCGTCTCTGGAAGTATTCATCTTCGGGGAGGTCCCATTTGGCACGCAGACGATGAAGACTGGCCAATTCCCATGCGTCGCTCCAACGAAGCAGAAAGTAGGGAATGTCGCTCCACGCGAGCGGGTGCCCGTGGACAAAAGTGACGACGGACGACGGCTCAAGGTAAATGGCCCCCCCCGCCTGGGCGACGAGCAGAGAAAAATCGATGTGGTCCCTCGTGTTCAACAATTGCTCATCGAACGGGCCCACTTGGCGGAAGATGTCGGTCCGCGCAAGGAAGCAATGGAACTCGATATATTCTGTCCGCTGCCGCCGGAGGTCTGGGCGAACGTCCTCAGGCTTACGCCCGGCATGATGCATCGTGTCCTTGATGCGTCGCTGAGATGTCCCGCTTCTGTCCTCGACCTCGAGGTGGCATTCTCCTCCCGCGCAATGTACGACTGCACTGCCGCCATCGAAACATTCGAGGGTCAATGGTGTGACCACCGCCGCGCGGGTGTCCTCGGCACACTCGACCAACGGACTGAGCCAACCTGGAGCCACGAGGACATCGTTGTCGAGAAATACCACGTACTTGCTTGAGACATGCCCGAGGCCGAGGTTTCTGGCGCGGTTCGGCGACAGGTAGGAATCTGTCCGGATGAGCCGGAATCCTCTTTCTCTGGCCGTTGACTCGAGAAACCGCTTTATCTTGCGAGGAGAACCGCCGTCGACATATACTAGCCCGAAGGGAGTGTCCGTGAACTCATAGATAGAGCGGAGGGAGTCGCGCGTGAGACTGAAGCGCTCTCGCGGCACGACGACGATGGTGATATGATTCTCCAGCATTCGGTCACCCCTCGGTGGATAATCAAGGTCCAGACGACATGAAAGTGCTTGCACTCTGTCCCCCTGATAGTACCTCACAAGACGTTGCGGAGTACAGCTTTCTGAGCGAGGAATTTCGGAGTTTGTCAAGCCGCGGTATCGAGATTCACACGATCTCCCTCTCCGGGACGACGCGCCGGCCCTACGCCGTGGACGGTGTGACCGTCCATCCCATGCCGCGGCACCGCTACCACCTCATTCAGGCCGTCCCGAACGTCCGACGCGCGCTGGGACTGCTTGCCAGCGTGCCTCCCCGCATGGGCGCGCGAGCGCGACGTTGCTACGAGATTGCGAGCATCGAAGGCTTCGCTATCGAGGTTGCGCGGGCAAATGGCGCCGATCTGATTCACGCATCCTTCGGCTATCCCGACGGGAGCGCCGGCGTTCTCGTAAAGAATGCCACCGGACTGCCTCTCCTACTCTCGGTACGGGGCGCGGACATTCTGACTGAACGGACGGCTGGGTACGGCGCGCGGCTGGACGATTTGTACGACACGCTCTTTTGCCGGGCGCTGCAGAGCGCGGATTTGGTTACGGCGAACAGTGGATACGTATTGGAGCGGATACTGGAACTCGGAGTAGACCGGCGGAAATGCGTCCTGTTACCGCGTGCGGTAGACACGGAAAAGTTCTTCCCTGCCGAATGCGGTAACAGTGGCGGGGCAGAGGCAACGAGCAGGCCGACGATTTTGGCCGCTCGTCACCTGGCACCGAAGAACGGGTTAGAATATCTTATCTATGCTGCGCGTCTTGTGGCGGATCGGGTCCCGAATGTCGTCTTCATGATTTGCGGAAAGGGTGGCAACAGTTACGAGCACCGGCTTAAAGCGCTGGTACAGAATCTCGAGCTCGAACAGCACGTCGTGTTCCCTGGATGGATTCCGCGCGATCGAATTGTCTCGTATTTTCACTCGTGCGACGTGTCGGTCATTCCGTCGGTGATGGAGGCGGCGGGCAACGTGATTCTCGAGGCAATGGCGTGCGGGAAACCTGTCATCGGCAGTCGCGTAGGGGGAATCCCCGAGTACCTTGACGACGGTGTGACCGGTTTTCTCGTCGAACCCAGGAACCCCGCGGTGCTGGCCGATAGAATTCTCACTCTCATCGGAGACAAGGATTTGGCAAGGCGGATGGGGATGGCGGGAAGGGCGCGGGTGGTCGGGGAGTTCCGGTTCGATGCCATGATCGCGAGGATCGTTGGGTTCTACGAGGCATTGTTGCGCCGTCCGGCGGCGTCGTGAATCAGTTGTGGAAGAGAACGGCGACGGGCCATCCGGAGGATGGCCCGTCGGGGATCCGATGCTCCTCACGACGGGTGGAACGCTGATCCGGTGAACCTGGAGAAAGATAATACGCGGGCTGGACGCCGAGGGAAGGGACTTCCGGAATCGTCGATTGTCCCTTATTGCCGTGACAGGCGAGACAGGGAACGAGACGTTCACTGAGCGAAGCGGCTGCGGCGGGCAGTGCCGCCAACGAGAGAAGCGCAGCTAGAGCGGCACCGGCGACTCGAAACGCGCGAATACTATCGGAGAGATCCTTCACTTCGTTCAGGATGACATCCTGCACGATTCCGAGTTTGTGTCATGCCGAGCGCAGCGAAGCATCTCTCTTCAGGTCAGGTGTGTTGTCCCATCCGTGCTAGATTCCCTACACCGATCAGCGCTTGGCCGTCTCGGCCCCGTAGCTGACGCGGTAAACCGCGCCCGCGTAGTCGTCCGAGATCAAGAGCGAGCCGTCCTTCATGAATTGCACGTCGACCGGCCGCCCGCTGTACTCATTGTTCTGGAGGAAGCCGGTGAGGAAAGGCTCGATCGACTTCACGGTGCCGTCCTTGTTCAGCTTCGCGACCACCACGTCGCCGCCGATCTTCTTCGTCTTGTTCCACGAGCCATGGCGCGCGATGAAGATGGCGCCCTGATATGCGGCTGGAAACATCCGGCCGGTGTAGAAGCGCATGCCGAGCGCGGCGCTGTGCGGGCCGAGCAAGGCGACCGGCTTGACGAACTCGTCGCACGAGCGGCCCCAACCGACCTCACGGTCGGTGAAATTGCCCTGGTGGCAATACGGGAAGCCGAAATGCTGCCCGGCCTTGGTGACGCGGTTCAGCTCGTCCTCGGGCAGGTCCTCGGACAACCAGTCGCGGCCGTTATCGGTGAAATAGAATTCTTTCGTAACCGGGTGCCAATCGAAACCGACCGAGTTGCGCACGCCGCGCACGAACGCCTCCGCGCCGCTGCCGTCAAGATTGATGCGCCGGATCTGCGCGTTTTCCTCCGGCGGAATGCAAATATTGCACGGCGCGCCGACGTTGATGTAGAGCTTGTTGTCCGGTCCGATGGCGATGAACTTCCATCCGTGCGACTGATGATTGGGCAAGTCGGAGTAAATGACGACGGGCTTCGGCGGGTTGTCGAGGTTGTCCTCGATATTTTCCAGCTTGGAAATCTTGGTGCCTTCGCCGATGTAAAGCGCGCCGTTACGAAAGGCGAGGCCGTTCGGACGATCCAACCCCGAGGCCAGGACCTTCACCTCGCGTTTTCCATTCCGGTCGACGACGGCGTAGACCTTGTCGAGCACACGGTTGCTGACGAAAACGGTTCCCTTATCGCCGAGCCTGAGCGAGCGCGCGTTGGCGATGCCGCTGGTGTAGACCTCGACCTTGAAGCCCTTGGGGACCTTCAACTGCGCGACCGGCAGCTTGTCCGCCGGCGTCGGAAAAGGCGGCGCCTGGACGCCGCGCAACTTCGCCGCCACTTCGGCGTTGGGAATGTCGGGACGACCGGGCACCGTCGTGGGAGCCGGTTGAACGTTGGGCGCAGGCTTTTCCCCGCGAGGCGCCGCTGGAGGTTGGGCTGACGGTTGGTCCTGTTGTGCAAATGCCGGCGGTGCCAGAACCAAAGCGCCAAGCGTTCCGGCGACCAGAAGGCTGTGTAGAATTGAAGAGTGTGCGGCCATGACAGTCCTCCTCGACGTGAACGTTAGTGATGGTCGAGAATAGGCATGTCCAACGCGCTTTTCAAGACGGAAGTTATTCCTTGACAGGCAATGTGACCGTATTATGCTCGCGTTCAAAGTTCGTTAAGGAGGGGAACCAATGACCATCAAGAGTTATCAGACGGTTAAAGTCGAAAAAGAAGACGGCATCGCCTGGGTTATCTTGAACCGCCCTGAGAAGCGCAACGCGATGAACCCGCAGCTCCACTACGATATGCTCGAAGCGCTGACGGAGCTGGAGACGGATAGGGAGACGCAAGTCGTCGTGCTGACGGGCGCGGGCAGCAGTTGGTGCGCGGGACAGGACCTGAGGGAATACTTTCGCGGGCTGGAAAATAATCCGGCGGAGCGGCGCAAGGCGGGATGGGCGTCGCAGGAATGGCGCTGGCGGCGGCTGTTCACGTTTCCCAAGCCGACGATCGCGATGGTCAACGGCTATTGCTTCGGCGGCGCGTTCACGCCGCTGATCGCGTGCGATTTCGCCATCGCGGCGGAGGACGCCACGTTTGGCCTCAGCGAAATCAACTGGGGAATTTTTCCCGGCGGTTTGGTGAGTCGCGTCTTGGCCGATGCTCTGAGTTACCGCGACGCCGTGTATTACATCATGACCGGCGACACGTTCGACGGCAAAAAGGCCGCGGAGATCAAGTTGGTGAATTTCGCCGTGCCGCGCGAGAAATTGAGAGAAGAGACCGTGAAGCTGGCGAAGAAGCTGATGGAAAAAAATCCGCACACGCTGCGCGCGGCGAAAGAGGTCTACAAGTTCTGCCGCACGATGGACTACGCCCAGGCCGAGGACTACATGTCGGCCAAAGGCGCCGCGCTAAGAGCGACCGACCCTGAGAAAGGGCGGGAGGAAGGGGCGAGGCAGTTTCTCGACGAAAAAACCTTTCGCCCGGGATTGGGAGCGTATCAACGGAATAAAAAATAGAATCCAGAAGTCAGAATTCAGAAGCCAGGAGTGGGGCGGGGATTCTGGCTCCTGGATACTGGCTACTAAATTCTAAGTGAATATCACTACTGTCCGACAGATTGGAAATTTGGCCGAATTGCCCTTGTAACTTTCTGATTTTCTAAGACTGTCATTTCGGTGACGAGTTCAAATCGGTAACACGTTGAGAACCTCAGAGGGTTAAGTAAATACAGGTGTTTTTTAGACGAACCCACAAAACAGTCGGACGCTACTGAGTGAATATGAATTTTAACCTGCCCGAAGAGCTTCAGGTCCTCAAGCAGACCGTTCGGCGCTTCGTCGATAGCGAGCTGATCCCGCTCGAGCGCGAGTACCGGCACGACGGCGAGGGGCCGATGCCGGAGCACCTGCTCAAGCCGCTGCAAGAAAAAGCTAAAAGCATGGGGTTGTGGCTGCTCGACGTCCCCGCCGAGCACGGCGGCGCGGGCCTCGGGTTGCTCGCCCGATGCGTGATTCACGAGGAACTCTCACGGAGCGCAGCGCTCCCTTTTCGCGGCCAGGAGCTCTTCGGACCCGAGGTGAGGCCGGTCCTATTTCATTGCAACGGGGAACAGAGAGAGCGGTTTCTCATGCCGGTGCTGAAGGGCGAGATGCGCGTGTGTTTCGCTCAGACCGAGCCGGACGCCGGCAGCGATCCCGCAAGCATGCAAACGCGCGCGGTGCGCGACGGCGGCGACTTTATCCTCAGCGGAACCAAGCGCTTCATCACCGGCGCCGGCCGCGCGGATTACGCGCAGGTCATGGCGGTTACTGACGCCGAAAAGAGGGCGCGCGGCGGCGTGACTTGTTTCATGGTGAACTTGAAAAGTCCCGGCGTGTTGCTCGATCGCCAATGGCCGACGATGATGGGCGACGCGCCGTGGCAGATCGTGTTCGACGACGTTCGCGTTCCCGCGGCGAACGTCATCGGCGAAGTGGGCGGCGGCTTTTCGCTCGCGCAGCAGTGGATTCAGGAAGGTAGGATCAAGGGGCACGGCGCTCGTCTGCTGGGAATCGCCACTCGCGCTTTGGAGATGATGATCGACTACTCGCGTCACCGTGTTACTTTCGGACGGCCATTGGCGGAGCGGCAGGCGGTGCAGTTCATGATCGCGGACTCCGCGACCGAGCTGCACGCGGCGCGCCTCATGGTTTACGAGTGCGCTTGGCGCCACGATCGCGGCGAGGACGTGAGAAATCTATCGTACATGGTCAAGATCACCTGCACCGAGATGGCGAGCCGTGTGGTGGATCGCTCTATCCAGGTGCACGGCGGCGTCGGGCTGACCAAGGAGCTGCCGCTGGAATGGTGGTACCGCCAGATCCGCAGCACGCGCATCACCGAAGGCGCAACCGAAGTTCTCCGCTGGCGGCTCGCGCAGAACATTATAAAAGGCCGGAGTTGACCCTCACCCTTTCCCTCTCCCACATCGTGGGAGAGAGGGTACACATAGGGGTGACCGCTCGGTTTATTCCCCTCTCCCTTTGGGAGAGGGCTAGGGTGAGGGGTGAAGGAACACGGAGGATATGGCTGAGATCAGTTTGATCGCCGGATACGCGACGATCGGGCAAGGCGCGGGCCCCATGATCGTCACCGAGCGCGCCGGACTGTTCGCCAAACACGGCCTCGACGTGAAGACGCGTTTGATGGACGGCGCCAGGGGCGTGGTCAAAGGACTCATGGACGGCGCGATTCAGTTTGGAAATCTGGCGGCGCCGGCTCTTTTACGAGCCGATCTTCAGGAGGGCGCGGATCTTGTCTTTCTCACAGGAGGCATCAACCAGCAGTTCCTGGTGGGCCGGCCGGGGATCAAGGATCGCAAACAGCTCAGCGGCGCGAGCATAGGCCTCATGGGAGACCGAGGATTGAACGACGTGCTGGTTCACTTTGTCATCGACCGACTGCACAAGAGCGGCGTTCATCCGGTCCGGTTTACCTGGGTGCAGAGCGAGGGGATAGAAGGAATCGCCGCGCTCATCGCCGGACGGTGCGATGCGATGGTTTTAACCCCGCCGCACGCGGTCGAGGCGAAGCGGCGGGGCTGCGTCTTCCTCGTGGATTTCGCCGAGTTCGGCCTGAACTACGCCCTGGGCGGCATCGCCGCGCGCCGGCGCACGGTTCGCAAAGAGACGGAGACCGTGCGCAAATTCATCAAGGCATACGTCGAGGGGCTGCACCGCTACCGCACCGACCGGCAGTTCACGGTGAAAATCCAGCAGGAATATAGCAGGATCAAGGACCGGAGCGTCGCGGAAGAAACCTACGATCTCACGCAGCCGGGGATGCCGGAGATTCCTTACCCGGTCGCGCCGGCGTTGGCCATCGCGCTCAAGGTGATGACCAAAGACTTGCCGGCCGCGGCCAAGGCCGACCCTGAGCGCTTCATCGACGATCGCTTTATCAGAGAGCTGGCAAATTCAGCGCCCACCTGACCTGCAGGCCGATACCAGGGCGGAGAAGATTTTTCTCTGCGCTTGATCTCTTTGGACCAAGAACTCCGGATGCCACTGGACGCCGAGCACGAAGGTGTGCTTGCGGCTTTCGATGCCTTCGACGACCTGGTCTTCCGCGGCGGCGTTGACGATCAACCCCTTGCCGAGCTTCTTCACGGCCTGATGATGCGTGGTGTTGACCTCTAGGGATTCGCGCCCGACGATCTTCCTGAGCTTGGTTCCTTTGACGATGGTTACCAAGTGCCCGCCGCTCTCTTTTAGAGATCCCCGCTCATGCTGTGCGGCGCCGGCGACCTGGCTTTTTATGTCCTGGTAGAGCGAGCCGCCGAGCGCGACGTTGATCGCCTGTGCGCCGCCGCATACTCCCAGAATGGGCATGTCTCGCTCCAGAGCGAGATCGATCAACCCAAGCTCGAACCGCGTCCGTTCCTCCACGATATTTCT
This sequence comes from Candidatus Binatia bacterium, assembly GCA_036504975.1. Classification (NCBI taxonomy): domain Bacteria; phylum Candidatus Binatota; class Binatia (SeqCode); species Binatia bacterium. The sequence goes on from DASXUF010000108.1 coordinate 42,119, forward strand.
CATTCCTTTGATCGGTTCCTCGCCATAAAGCTTTGGATTGATGTCGAAATTTCCACCACTGACGATGAGACCATCCAGACTTTCGATCGCTCTTCGCATGCTCGCCAGCGCGGGCAAGATGGGGAGAACCAGCGGGACTGCTCCCGCCTCCTGGACCGCGCGCGAGTAACGTTCCTGAAGCACAATCAATGGCTCCGCTTTGTTTCCCGGCCGCGGCGTGGCTCGACTTCGCTCGCCACCGACATCCGGCGTGATCCCGATCAGCGGAAGGTCTCTGCGTGGCTTCACTTGTTCTCGCCGTAGAGAGTTCGATACACCCTGAGGTTCCTGAGCACGAGCTTCACGTAGAGCTGCGTCTCAGGATAAGGAATCCGCTCGATGAACTCGTCGTCGTCGGCCGCGGCGAGCTGCGTTTCCCAGCGCGAGACGGCGTTCTCGCCCGCGTTGTAGGCGGCGATCGCCTTGATGAGGCTGTTCGAGTACTTCTGGAGCAGCTCTTTCAAGTGGTGGATTCCCAGCGCGAGGTTGACCTCGGGCTCGAAGAGCTTCTCGCGCGGCGGCGGAGGCAAGCTCGCCCGCGCTGCGGTCCGGGTCGCGGTCGAGTGAAGAAGCTGCATCAATCCAATCGCCGCCGCCGGAGAAACCGCTTTGGGATCGAAGAGGCTCTCCTGGCGAATCAGCGACACGACAAGGTGCGGATCGATGCCGTTTTCTTTGGCGAGTTTTTGCACCATGTCCCAGTAAGCCAGCGGATAGCGGTAGCGCGCCAGCTCTTCGGACGAGCGCGGAAACTGCACTTGATGGGCGAGAGCCACGCTGCGCGCGTAGCCGCCGTTGCGGGCGTACTCGCGCATGAGCAGCAAGCGGAGCGATAATTCTTCCGCGCCGAGAGTTTTTACTTCGTCCAACTCGGCCACGGCCTGCGCATTCATCGCCAACTCCGAAAGCTCCTGGGCCCGGGAAAAATGAAACGATTGCGAAGGCGTGAGCGGCGGCGGTGTGATGGTCGCGATCGTGGGCTCGGCCGGTTTCTTCTCTTCGACGGCGCCGCCGAGACGCTGAAGCCAGCCGGCGGCCGCGCCTCTATAGTAGGTCTCTTCCGGATCGCGGAGGACGGCGAGAAAGAGCTGCTTGGCTTCCTCTTTCTGCTCCATCCTCGCCGCGGTCCGGGCCTGCCAGTAGAGCGCCGCGGCGCGCCAGCGCGTGTTGTTCTTGCCGGAGGCGATCCGCTTGAAGGCGGCGTTGGCGTTTTTATCGTCTTTTCTCAAGTAGTAGATCCATGCCGCGCGCCATGCGGCGTCTTCGCGCGGCTGGCCGTCTCCGGGTTTCTTCGCCAGGCTTTGATAAGCGGCCAGTGCCTCGTCCTGCTTGCCTTCAGACTCATAGATGCGCGCGGAGGCGTACTCGGCGTAATCGACTAAAGAGCTTTTCGGGTAACGCTCGCGCAGGCGTTTGAAATATTCCAGCGCCTTGGCGTCGTCGTCGCGATTCCAATGATTCATCGCGAGCTGGTTCAGCGCCGCCGGCGCTTCGGCGCTCTCGGGATAGCGCTGCGCGATCTCGACGAGGAGGGGATTGGCTTCGTCCCGCTTCCGCTGCGCGCGATAAACGTTTGCCAGCGCGGCGAGGACCCGCGGACGGGAAGTATTCTTGGACGTTTGCTCCAAAACCTTGCGATATAATTTCTCGGCCTCCGAATAGACCTGCTCGCGCGCCAGCAACTCGCCCTCGGCGAGCAACGCCTCCGGCGTCGTCAAGCCGAAAAGATCGGGGGATTTTTCCCGCAAGGCGGCGACCGCCTTCCGCGCCGCTGCGGCCGGAGACGAGAGGGGAGAGGCGCGCCGCAATTCCTGATACGTGGAGTAAGCGCGCTTCGCATCCCCGAGCGCCTCGTGCGCCCGGCCCAGGAGATAGGCGGCTTCATCGGAGATTTCATTCTTGGAGCGCTGGGAACGGAGCTCCCGGCAAAGCTCGATCGCCTCGGCGTAGCTTTTCTCCGCTATGGCCAGTCTCGCCAGTTCGAGCCCGGCAGGCTGGGCCCATATGCTGTCGGGAAATTTCCGCTGAAGCTTGGAAAAATATTGCCGCGCCGACGAAATGTTTTCGCTCTTGGCCGCGATCAGGCCGAGATGGTAGAGGCTGTAATCCTCCAGGGTAAAAGCCTTGTCCAGCGTGCGAAGGAGCAGCTCTTCGGCCGGCCGCGACTCGCCTTTGGCGAAAAGATTGTAAGCCTTCAGAAAAACGTCGCGGGGTTTTTCCTCTTGAGCATGGCTTGGGGAAAGAACGAAAAGCAAAGCGAGAGCGAGTAGGGAGATGAGGAGCTTTCGCATGAGTTGAAACAAAGTGTAACGGAGGCGCATCAGAGATTCAACCTGGCGAGTTTCCGTTCACCCTTCGACACGCTCAGGGCGAACGGTAAAACTTCCAAATGGCCTATTAAATTTCCGTTCGTGCTGATCCCTCGACAAGCTCGGGACTAAAGGCGATGTCGAGGGAGCCTGTCCTGAGCAAAGCCGAAGGGTCGAAGCACGGCATTCTTGCTTTTAAAAGCGGCTGGGATATAGAATCGCCTCGATCGCAAATTA